>JAIYCN010000095.1 GCA_027487995.1 Rubrivivax sp.
AAGGCCTCGATCAGCCCGTCGTCCACCAGCAAATCCTGCCTGCGGGACTTGTGCTCCAAGGCCTCCACCGTTCGAATCATCTTGCGGTTGTGCGGCAGGAAGGCAAAGCGTTGGTCCCACTCCGGTGGCACATCACCCTGCACCAACGCCTCGCGGATGAAGACCTCGCGCGCCATGGCCGCGTCCACCTTCGCATAGCTCACGCGCCGCCCGGCATACACCAGCAGCCCATACAAGGTGGCGCGCTCCAGGGCCACCACCTCACCGGCCTTGCGCTCCCAATGCGGCTCCAGCAGTTGCTTCTTCAGCAGATGCGCGCCGACCGACACGATCCACTGCGGCTCAATGGCCGCAATTCCACGACCGAACAGGCGCGTGGTCTCGACCAGTTCGGCCACCATGATCCACCGGCCAGGCTTTCGGCTGAGGTTGGCCCCGGGGTGCTTCCAGAACTTGATGCCGCGCGCGCCCAGGTAATGGTCGTCGTCATCGGCCTTCAAGCCGATGTTGCCCAGCAAGCCGGACAAGAGCGCCAGATGAATCTGCTCATAGGTGGCAGCGGCGGAATTCAGCTTCCAGCCGTGCTCGGCCACCACCGTGAGCAGTTGGGAGTGCACATCGCGCCACTCGCGCACGCGGCGCGGGTTGACGAACTGTTCGCGCAACCGCGATTCCTGCTGCCGGTTGGACAGCTTGTGCGTGGCACTGGCCGCGCCATGCCCGCGCCCTTCTTCAATCCAGTTCCACAACCGCAGCGTGCCCATGAACTCGGATCGCTCATCGTCAAAGGGCTTGTGCTTGGCGTCCGCTGCAGCCTGTGCCTCCAATGGCCGGTCACGCACGTCCTGGCAGCTCATGGCGCTGGCCATCACCAGCATCTCTGAAAGACAAGCCTGCTCGCGGGCGCTGAGGATCATGCGTCCGATGCGCGGGTCAAGAGGCAGACGCGCCAGCGCCCGGCCCATCTCGGTCAGCGTGTTGTCTTCGTCAACCGCACCCAGCTCGGCCAACAGCGCGTAGCCGTCGGCAATCGCCTTGCGCGGCGGCGCTTCCAGGAAGGGGAAATCCTCCACCTCGCCCAGCCCCAGACTCTTCATGCGCAGGATGACGCTAGCCAACGAGCTGCGCAGAATCTCGGGGTCCGTGAACGCCGGCCGCTGCTCGAAACCCGCCTCGTCATACAGGCGGATGCAGATACCTGCGGCCACACGGCCGCAGCGTCCCGCGCGCTGGTTGGCGGCAGCGCGGCTGATGGCCTCCACCTGCAACTGCTCCACCTTGTTGCGGTAGCTGTACCGCTTCACGCGGGCCGTGCCCGCATCGATCACGTAACGGATACCGGGCACCGTCAGCGAGGTTTCGGCCACGTTGGTCGACAGCACGATGCGCCGCCCATTGCTGGCGGAAAACACCCGGTCCTGCTCGGCCTGGCTCAGCCGTGCAAACAAAGGCAGGATGTCTGCGCCGCGCAGTGCCGGCTGTGGCGCCAGGTGCTTGCGCAGATGGTCTGCGGCCTCACGGATTTCACGCTCGCCTGGCAGGAACACCAGGATGTCGCCGCCTTGCGCACCGCCACGCCACAGCTCATCCACGGCGTCGGCAATCGCATCCTGCAAGTCACGGTCCTTGCCTTCTTCGAAGGGCCGCCACCGCACCTCCACCGGGAATGTACGGCCACTGACCATGAACACCGGTGCCGGGCCTTGCGGGCCCGCGAAATGCTGTGCAAAGCGCTCGGCGTCGATGGTGGCCGATGTCACGATGAGCTTGAGGTCAGGGCGCCTGGGCAGGATCTGCTTGAGATGCCCCAGCAGAAAATCGATGTTCAGGCTGCGCTCATGCGCTTCGTCAACAATGATGGTGTCGTAGGCGCGCAGCAGCGGGTCGGACTGCGCTTCGGCCAGCAGAATGCCGTCGGTCATCAACTTGACCCGCGCGCCCGGCTGCAACCGATCCTGGAACCGCACCTTGTAGCCCACCAGTTCGCCCAGCGGCGTACGTGTCTCCTCCGCAATTCGCTTGGCCACGCTCGAAGCCGCAATGCGCCTGGGCTGCGTGTGCCCGATCAGGCGGGGCCGCTGGCCAGGTCTCAAGGGCGCGCCGCGCCCCAGGGCCAAGGCCATCTTCGGCAACTGCGTGGTCTTGCCCGAGCCCGTTTCACCACACACGATCAGCACCTGGTGGGCCTGCAAGGCCCCCAGGATTTCCTCACGCCGCTGACTGACCGGCAGATGATCGGGAAAATCAATGAGCAGTGGCGCAGATGATGGCGGCGAGGGTGGTGTGGACGCGGGCGTGTTCATGGGCTCCGAAGGCAGGGGCGCGATTATCCGGGCTGCTGCGGCACAATCGTTGGAACTGCCCCAACACCCATGAATCTCGTCTTCCCGCACACCTTCGTTCCCTGGTTTCGTTCGGTGGCGCCCTACATCCACGCCTACCGGGGTGAAACCTTCGTGGTGGCGGTGGCCGGGGAAATGATCGCTGCGGGCAAGCTCAATCCCTTCGCACAGGACCTGGCCATCCTGCACGCCATGGGCATCAAGATCGTCTTGGTGCACGGATTCAGGCCGCAGGTCAGTGAACAGCTGCGCACCAAGGGCCACCCCGAACGGTTCGAAAACGGCCTGCGCATCACCGACGCCACGGCACTCGATGCCGCCCAGGAGGCGGCCGGCCAATTGCGTTTTGAAATCGAAGCCGCGTTCTCACAGGGCCTGCCCAATACCCCGATGGCCAATGCCACGGTGCGGGTGATCTCCGGCAACTTCTTGACTGCGCAACCGGTTGGTGTGGTCAACGGCGTCGATTTCATGCACAGCGGCGTCGTGCGCAAGGTGGACGCACCGGCCATTCGCCGGGCCATTGACAGCGGCACCATCGTGCTGCTGTCACCATTTGGTTTCTCTCCCACCGGTGAGGCCTTCAACCTCACCATGGAAAACGTGGCCACTGCCACGGCCATCGCCCTGCAGGCCGACAAGTTGATATTCATGACGGAGGTTCCGGGGATACGTGAGGTATTCGATGACCCCGAAAGCGACATCGACACCGAACTCACGCTGGCCGACGCGCGTCGAATACTGGAGCGCCTGCCCGAACCCACACAACCCACCGATACGGCGTTTTATCTTCGGCACTGTGTCAAGGCCTGCGAAGCAGGGGTGGAGCGTTCACATATCCTCCCCTTTTCGGTGGACGGCGCCCTCCTGATGGAGGTCTATACCCACGACGGTATCGGCACCATGGTGGTGGACGAAAAACTGGAAAGCCTGCGTGAAGCCCTGGCCGACGACGTGGGCGGCATTTTGAAACTGATCGAGCCCTTTGAACGGGATGGAACCCTGGTGCGCCGGGAACGCCATGAAATTGAGCGGGATCTGGCCAATTACACGGTCATCGAGCACGACGGCGTGATTTTCGGCTGCGCTGCTCTGTACCCCTACCCGGAGGCTGATACCGCCGAAATGGCCGCACTCACGGTCAGCCCAGAGGTGCAAGGACAGGGCGACGGCGACCGCATCCTCAAGCGAATTGAACAACGCGCCCGTGCGATGGGCCTCAAGAGCCTGTTCGTGCTCACCACCCGCACGATGCACTGGTTCATCAAGCGGGGTTTTCAGCAAGTGGACCCCGATTGGTTGCCCGAAGCCCGCAAACGCAAATACAACTGGGACCGCCGCTCGGTGGTGCTGGTGAAGAAGCTCACTTGAATCGTTGACGCATCATAGAAGGAAGGAATCTCATGCCCCGCGTGATCCAATGCACTTATCTCAAGAAAGAGGCCGAAGGGCTTGATTTCGCCCCATATCCCGGCGAGTTGGGCA
>JAIYCN010000262.1 GCA_027487995.1 Rubrivivax sp.
ACCCGATATTCCGCTGGTTCGAGCGCTGGTGCAATGACGAGTTCCGACATGGCGAGTCCTTCGCCCTGATCATGCGGGCCAATCCGCATCTGCTGCAGGGCGGCAACAAGCTGTGGATCCGCTTCTTCCTGCTGGCGGTGTACGCCACCATGTACGTGCGCGACCACACACGTCCGATGCTGCACAACGCCATGGGGCTCGACTCGACGGAGTATGACTGGCAAGTTCTGCACATCACCTCGGAGATCTCCAAGCAGGTCTTCCCCGTCACACTGGACCTCGACCATCCGGAGTTCCGTCGCGGGATGAATCGACTCGTAGACCTGTCTCGCCGCATGGACGCGGCACGAGAGCGGGGAGGACTGATGGGGGGATTGCAGCGCGCTGGATGCGCAGCCGCTGCCGGATGGACTTACCTCAAGCTGTTCATGCTGCCGGTCAAGAACCACGACCTGCCTCAGCAGGTCCGAATGCAGCCGGCGTGGTGACCAGCCACTGCATCCCGCCCTTGATCGTCATCGGATTCCATGACTGACTGGTTGCTGCCTGTCCTGTTCGCAATCTTCATCTGGTGGTTCAGCACCGGCGTGGTGATCCTGCTCGACGGTTTGCCACACCGGACCTTCCGCTGGAGTCTGGTGATTTCGAGTCTGCTCGCGGTGGGCGCGCTGTTGGGCCTGGCCAGGACCGCCTCACAAACCAACCCTGCAGATGCCTACTGCGCCTTCACGTGTGCATTGCTGCTGTGGGGTTGGCATGAACTGTCCTTCCTCACAGGCTGGATCACCGGCCCCCGCAAGTGGGGCCATACCGAGGGTTGCTCCCGTTGGCGCCACGCACTCCAGGCCATTCAGGTGATCCTGTGGCACGAGCTGTGGCTGTTGCTTTCCTTGAGCCTGTTGGCCGCGCTCACCTGGAACCAACCGAACCAAACCGGCCTGTGGACCTTTGCCGGTCTGTGGGTCATGAGAGCCAGCGCCAAGATCAACCTTTTCCTTGGTGTGCGCAACCTGGGACTAGAGTTCCTGCCGCCGCATCTGGCCTATCTCCGGCATTACTTCAGAAAAGCCAACATGAATGGACTGTTCCCGGTGTCGGTGAGCCTGGGGACCCTGGTGGTGGCCTGGTTGGCTTACTCGGCGCTCCAAGGAGATTTGAGCCATGGGGAGGCCATTGGCCGGATCTTGCTCGCCACGATGTTGGCCATGGGCGTTCTGGAGCATTGGATGCTGGTCCTGCCCATCAGCCCCAGCGCCCTGTGGCGTTGGGCTCTGCGTCATGACGACCGCTCGGGCAACCCGGCCGATCGAACAACGCCTTCTCCACAGCCAGTCGGCACTGCAACCGCAACCGGCCCCGCGGAATCGGGGAGCGCCTCTCTGAGGATGGAGCACGATGAAAAGCTACTACACGCCCGTTCAGCCTGATGTTGGGCTGCGGCCTGTGAGCACTGGCTCTTCACTGGGTCCCGCAGACGGACGTCCGCACGCCATCGTCATCGGCAGCGGATTCGGCGGCCTGGCGGCGGCCGTTCGGTTGGGGGCAAAAGGCTACCGCGTCACTGTGCTGGAGAAACTGGATGCGGTGGGCGGGCGCGCCTATGTATGGCGCCAGGACGGTTACACCTTTGATGCCGGTCCCACCATCATCACCGCACCGCACCTGTTGGAGGAGCTGTGGACCTTGTGCGGGCAGAAGATGAGCGACCATGTGCAGCTCAAGCCCATGGATCCGTTCTATCGAATCCGCTTCGACGACGGTTCACACTTCGACTACTGTGGCGACGCCGTACGCATGCGCGCGGAAGTTGCGCGATTCGCGCCCTCGGATGTGGATGGTTACGACCGCTTCATGGTGTACGCCGAGAAGTGCCGCCAACTGGGCTTCGAAGGCTTGGGCACCGTGCCCTTCGACAGCGTGGGGGACCTGCTGGCCGCCGTTCCCTCCATGGTGCGTATGCGGGCCTGGACCAGCATCTATGACCGCGTCGCCTCTTTCCTGCGCGACCCGAAGCTGCGCATCGTCTTCAGCTTCCACCCTCTGCTCATCGGCGGCAACCCGTTTTCAGTCACTTCCGCCTATGCCTTGATCAACGCCCTGGAAAAGCGCTGGGGGGTTCACTGGGCGATGGGTGGAACCGGGGCACTGGCCCAGGGATTGGCACGCCTGATCGAAGGCCAGGGCAACACCATTTCCCTGAACAGCGAGGTTAGACAGATCAAGGTGTTCGATGGTCGCGCGCAGGGCGTTCAACTGGCCGATGGCCGCGAACTGCAGGCGGACCTGGTGGTGAGCAATGCCGATGTGGCCTGGACCTACAAGCATCTCATCGCGCCTGAGCACCGCCGGCACTGGACCGAGAAGCGGATCCAGAAGGGCCACTATTCGATGAGCCTGTTCGTCTGGTACTTCGGCACCAATCGGCGCTTCGAGGACGTTCCCCATCACATGCTGGTGCTCGGGCCTCGATACCGGGAACTGCTGCGCGACATCTTCAAGCGCCACCACCTCGCCGACGATTTCAGCCTCTACCTTCACCGCCCCACGGCCAGCGACCCCAGCATGGCGCCTCCCGGTTGCGACACCTTCTATGCCCTCTCCCCCGTGCCGCACCTGGACAGCGGCACCGACTGGGTGGAACACGCCGAGCGCTACCGACAGGCGGTCCAGGAAGCACTGGAGCGCAGCGTGCTGCCGGGTCTGGGCCAGCACATCGTGACCTCACGAGTCACCACACCGCTGGACTTCCAGAACCGATTGCTGTCCTTCAAAGGCGCGGCCTTCGGCCTGGAGCCGCTGCTGCTGCAAAGCGCCTGGTTCCGGCCGCACAACCGCAGTGAAGACATCGAGCAGCTCTACATGGTGGGCGCCAGCACCCACCCCGGCGCCGGTGTCCCCGGTGTCCTAATGTCGGCCATGGCCTTGGACAAGGTGATTCCCGCAGCCGCCGAATTCCGTCAGCAGTTGGGGACTCGATGAATCGCATCACCGAAGCGAGTCGCCCGTTGTCGCCACCCTCATGCCCCAACCGTCACCAACCGCGAGCCACTCAGACATGACCGCCCATCTCATGCCCCTGGATGTGCCTGCCGCAGCAGGGCCGGACGCCTTCGACCTCAAGGCCTGTCGGAGCTTGATGCGAGGTGGTTCCAAGACATTTTTCGCCGCCTCCCTGCTGCTGCCGCCGCGGATGCGGTTGGCCGCCACCGCGCTATACGCGTTCTGCCGCGTAGCCGACGACCTGATCGACGAAGGCAGCGACAAGGCAGCTGCCATTCGAGAGTTGCAGCAACGGTTGGATGCGGTCTATCTGGCTCGTCCTCGGCGGGAAGAGTGCGACCTTGCCTTGTCGCTGGTCGTTCACCAGCACGGCATTCCTCGCGCCTTGCTGGACGCATTGTTGGAGGGTTTCGAGTGGGACGCCCAGCAGCGGCGGTATGAACAATTGGAAGACCTTCAGGCCTATGCCGCGCGTGTGGCCTCCACGGTTGGGGCGATGATGACGGTCATCATGGGCGTTCGCCATCCCGCTGCGCTGTCCCGCGCCTGTGACCTGGGTGTGGCCATGCAACTGACCAACATCGCCCGTGATGTCGGCGAAGATGCCCGCGCCGGGCGCCTGTACCTACCCCGCCAATGGATGAGACACGAAGGTCTGGACCCTGATGTCTGGTTGCACAATCCCGTCCATTCGGAGGGCTTGGCACGGGTCATTGAGCGCTTGTTGGCGGAAGCCGATCGACTGTACGCTCGAGCCGAGTTGGGCATTGCGCTGTTGCCGCGGGATTGCCAGGCCGCCATCCGCGCCGCCTCGCTGGTCTATGCCGAAATTGGCCGCGAAGTGGAAAGAAGGGGACTGAATTCGGTGGATACACGCGCCGTGGTGACCAGCCGTCGCAAATTGATGCTTTTGGGCAAGGCGCTGACTTGGCCAAACCGCTCGCGTCGGATGCAAGGATTCACCGCGGTAGACGAACCGGCCTTGAAAGCGACGCAATTTCTGGTGGACGCCGCCGCGGTCGGTCATGCGGAGGACGCTTTTTCCCTTCGTCAAGGCGAAACAGACGATGGACGTGTCGGCTGGCTCATTGATCTCTTTGAAAGGCGTGAAGTGGAGCGCCTCCGCCGCAACGACGCCCTGGTTCGCAGTCAGCACGAGAGCGGTTCAAGCCTCGCAACCCACTGAATCCCCCATGGAAGGCAACCACTGGCCGCTGATCTTGATCGAAGGCGTTTTGGTCTTTGGGGGCGCCTTGGCGTTCGGCTGGTGGCAGCTGCGCTCAGTCAAGAGGGATCGCGAGCAGGCCAAGGCCGAGCGCGAAAGGCAGGCCGCACAGACCACTGATCACGACGAGCCTCAGCCTTGACTGCGCCCTCTACGAGGCGCGGCGGGGCATCCTGAAGGGCAGCATCATTCGGACCACGGGGGAGGCCAGGCGCCTCGCATCGAGGGACTCATGCACACCCACCGTTGTTTGCCCCAACAACGTAGACCTCACCGCATCCCGAACATAGAACGGCGTGTTCTCAAACACGGCATGGACCGAGGGCTGACGCGCCCCTTCACTTCGGGTGGTCCGGCGAATGCCCCAGGCCGTTCGCGGCAGATCGTGGCGTGGCGGTGCATCAAAGGCTTCACTGCCACCATCAGGATGGAACAACTGCGTCACCAGGCGCTGAGCGCCCGACTTGCACTCCACGTCGTAGATCACAGCCGTCTTCCCGTCGGCGAGCGTCGAACGCGACCAGTCCCAACGCTCAAAGGGTCGGTGAATGGGTTCATCGCCGGCATTGGAATCCAGATACCCATGGCCTGACCATCGGGGTCCTCCATCGACCTCAACCTCCACCCGCGCGCATGGAGCCAGAGGTCCCCAGCGGTGCAGTCCAGCTTCATCAAGTACCGCATTGAAGGATGTGAAGGCGCTGGGATGCAGACGCAGCCGTCCCCGAATTCGCTCAGGCCAAGGGCAGCCTCGCTCATCAAAGTTCAGCTCCAACCACCGGCCATTCCACATCAGCGTGCTCGGTCCCACAGAGAACTCATTGGCCCCCCGAGACAGGGCAGATTGACCGCGCTCGGTCATGGCCCATCGATGACCGGCCTTGCCATAGAGCGCCACGTTGATGCACACATGGTTCTCGGGCTGAACGGAAGACCCCAAGCGTTCGAAGGCGCGCGCGTAGTAGGGCGAAAAGACGCTGCCGACAAAGGCGATGACCGTCAGCGCGTGACGGCCGTCATCGCTGATGGCATCGATGTACCACCAGCAATAACCACCCGGCGCGACGGGCTGGTCGAATCGAGGTGAGCCATCGCGGTTGCGGCTGCCAGACGTCCTGACATCGTCGCCATCGGCACTCCAGGCCCCGGATGCACACTGCCCCCCGCGAGGAACAGTCCCGGGATGTGCGACTTCGCCGAACCGCGCTGGAAGGATGACAGCCACCCGTGCGTCACCGGTCCGTACAGGCTCCCCGCCGTCCCCGGGAAGGCGCTCTCGAAATCCCATGGTGTCGTGCATTGCTCGCGCCCCGCTTCACGTTGAACCTGCAAGCCGCAGGAAGACAGCAAATCGAATGTTCGCTTTTCGCAGGCGCTGATCTCCTGCAAACGCGAGGCTGATGGTTGAACACCTTCGTCACCACAGGCCGGTGCGTTGACCAGCACCAACAGACGCTCCGCGTCGCCGGGCAGGCGCCCTCCTGCAAGCCCCTGATCCAATCGATCTTGCGCACAGACATACACCGTGGGTGCCGATGGAAAGCGGTGATGCCCAAAGATGTCGCTGAACTCACTTCGATAGTCACGATCAAAAAACACGTTGTGGCGTGTAAGGGGCCACCCATCGGTCCGCGCGCGGATGCTCCAGGTCATGGCCGATAGCGACCGTCCAGCGCGCGGC
>JAIYCN010000345.1 GCA_027487995.1 Rubrivivax sp.
GAGGGACGTGCTGCTGGCGTCGACAATCGTGGCTTCAAACTTGTTGTCACTGCCCGTCAGGCCCGTCAGCACAATGCGGACTTCACCACCGGTTGTGCCCGTCATCTGCACAAGGCTGGCCTTGACGGCGCCGCCCGCGTCGTTGATGGCCTGAACGATGGTCTCGGGCTTGGTGTCGGCAGCCGTGACATTCATGGTGGTGTGCACGGTGTTGGGCGGGGCCGAACCAATCTTGATCTGAACCGTTGCTTGCCCAGTGCCGGCTTCCGTCCCCAGCGCGAAGGCTTGAACGCCAGCGCTGACGCCGATGCTGCGCTGAGCCTGTGCAAGCTGGGTTACCTCCACCTCGTGCTGACCGCTGAGCGCCGTGGCAGACCCACTGATGGTGACGGCCGACGCCTGGCTGCTGCTGCTGTTGAAGTTGGCAAAGGAACTGGGCTGGGCCAAAGCATCCAGTGCAGCCTTGATCTGGTCGACCGCCCTGCCCACGATCTGATAACCGGTGATGCGGGCCTGGTTCTTGTCGATGGCCTTCTGGATGATCTCGGCCTTGGGCTGCTTCTCCGCATTGACCAGGTTTTCGGCCAGCGTCTTGATGTCCACGCCCGAACCCGTGCCCAGCGCCATCACGAAGTTGGCGCCGCTGGAGGTGCTGGAAACTGAGGAGGTGGCCATGGTTCAGTGCCCTGCCCTTCAGCCGATGTAGTTGAACAGGGACAACTTGGACAACTGCGCAAAGCTGCTCTGCGCCGCCTGCAGGCCCATCAACTCCTTCTGCATGCGCGTGACGGCCTCGGTGTAGTCCACATCCTGCAGGTCAGACTCCAGGCTCTTCAGGCGAAGCAGCTGTTCGTCGATGGCCACAGACTGTGAATCCACCACATTGCGGTCGGAACCGATGTCGGCCTGCGCCAGCGAAATGCCTTGGTGCAGCTGGGTGAATTCGCCGATGCCGCGCTGCACCAGGTCAATGTTGTTGCCCTCCAGAGCCGCGGCCATGTCGTCAATCACCTTGAAGAAACCCACTGCCTTTTCAGTGCCGCCTTCATTGCGAATCACGGAAACGAAGACGTCGGAACCCGTGCGCCGGTTGCTCACCGCGCGGGAGTCACCCACCGGCACGTCGTTGCTGGTCTGGTCGCCTTGGTATTCGCCGTTGGCATTGAAGGCGTCGTGCGTCACACGGCTGCCGTTGAACAGGCCCAGCCCGTTGGAATCGCGTGAATTCGCCAAGGACAGGATCTGGTCACGGATGCCCCGCACCTCAATGGCAGCAATGCGGCGCTGGTCGGCACTGAGCGTGCCGTTGGCGTACTGGATGGAGAGCTCGCGCAAGCGGATTACCATGGAGGACACGTTCTGCAAGGCCGTATCCTGGTTTTCCAAACGCTCGGTCAGGCTGCCCAGGTTCTTCTGGTAGCTTTCCTGCTGCGCAATGGTGGTGCTCAGGCGCCGCAGGGTGGACGCCTTGTCAGGCGCATCGCTGGCGTTGTTGACGGTTTTACCGGTGGCCAGTTGCATCTGCACTTGGTTCAGGCGCTGCTGGCCGGCCACCATCTGCTGGCTGGCTCGGTCAAAGAAGAGGCTGGTGGAAACTTTCATGGCGCCCTCTCCTAGATCCGCAGCACGGTGTCGAACAACTGGCTGGCCACCTGCATGGACTTGGCAGCGGCCTGGTAGGCCTGCTGGAATCGAATCAGGTTGGCGGCTTCTTCGTCCAGGCTGACCCCGGAAACCGATTCGCGCGCTTCCACGGCCTGTTGGTGAACCACCTCCAGCGCCCGCGTGGCCACCTGAGATTGCTGGTTGACGTTGGCAATCTGGTTGACCACATCCAGGTAGGCATCACCCAGGGTGAAGGCACGGCCCGGGCCTGCGGTGGCTTCCTTTTCAAGGTCGGCCAGGCGCACGGCGTTGCTGTTGTCGCCACGGCCGTCGGCGTTGCCGTCCATGCGGAACACATCACCGGCGCGAGGGTCGGCCGAGAAGCTCAGCCGCACGCCCTGGTAGTCAATGTCGCTGCCGGGGGTGTAGCTGCGCTCGGCCAACACGGTCTGTGTCCCCACATCCGTGATGCGGTACTGGTTGGCCGATGTGAATTCCACTTCCAGCGTGGACTTGCGCAACTCGGCCCGGCGCTGGGCAGGGTCGAAGGGCATGCCGGCAAACGACGCGCCGATCTTCACATCCCCGCTGCCGGTGGTGAAGACCAGCAGGTCTTCGGGCATGGCGCCGTCCAGATAGGCCGCACTGCGGAAGCCCATCTTCGCCAATAGGGCCGGGCTGCCTGCGCTGCCAAAGCCCAGGTTGATCTGCCCCAACTGCCCGGGCGCGCCCTTGCTGGTGGGGCGTGTCAGTTCCAGAACGCCATCTCGCACCTGGGCGGTGATGCCGTCCAGCGCCTGCTTTCCTGCGGCGTCTGCGCTGGTATAAGCAGAAGTTATGGCCGCATTGAGCAGGGTGGCCATGTTCTGCGCGCCGGTGATGGTGGCGCTGGCGGTGGGCAACACCACACCGTTGAGCACAACACCATTGGCCGGCAGCACAAAGGTCCCGTTGGGGATGGCTAATTCGGCGGCAAGCCGCGCGGGCCTCAGTTCCGTGGCAGTGGGCACATGGTCGGTCCCCATCACCTGCACGCTGGTGGGCAGTGCGCGGGCACCATAGAACAAGGACAGGTCGCGGTAGGCGGCACTGCCGGCCTTGTTCAGGTAGTCGGCGCTGTAGGTGCTGCCTGCATTGAAGGGTGCGGGCAAGCTGGTGATGTTGCTGACGAAGCTGGCGCCATCGGCCTGCGCAGTACCCAACAGGTGGCGGCCATCGCGCGTGAGCACTTGCAGGTTGGCCTGGCTGCTGCGCGGGTCCAGGTAGATTGCGACATCCCGCTGGCCCGCGGCCACGGTGGCGAACGGCACCACCCGCTGCGCCACCCATTCAGCGGCCTCCGACGGAACCGGGTTGCTGGTGATGCCCCCTGGAGAACCCAGAACCGGCGCGGGCATGGGGCCTGCCGGCTCGTTGAACCGGTCTTCAAGAGTGGCCTTGACGGTGCTGAGGTTGTCGTTGTCGCGGAACACCCTGAAGGCGGACGCCGCTGCCACCCGCAGGGGGTCGGTGAGGAGTGACCGAAGCCCGGCGGCAGGCCGAGAAGAGGCCTTGACCACGAGCTGTTCGCCGTCGGCCGCCTGGCCTTGAATGTTGATGGCCACCCCATCCACCAGCAGCGCATTGGAGCCGGTGATGCGCTCACCGGCGCGGTTTTCAGCCACCCACAGGCCCTGGCTCTGCCCGATCTGAACGCGTGCCTCGTCGGATGAGAGCTTGATGTCCAGTGAGAAGCTCTTCATCACCGAGCTATTGATGACGACCTGCCCTTTGGGATCAACCGACGTGCGCAGCTGCACACCAAAGGCGCCGTCGATGAACTGCCGAAGTTGATCGGCCACGCCACGCAGCGAGGTGTCGCTGCCGATGGCGAACGACTTGCTCAAGCCGTTGAGGGACACTTCAAAACGGTCGCCCGCCTTGAACGGACCCAGCAGCGCAGCGGTGTAGACCTGGCCTGCCTGGGCGTCGAAGCTCAGCCGAATGTCCTTGCCGTCGAAGGCGCGAAGGTCGGCTACTTGGGCGTCGATGTTCAAGGGTCCCTCGCCCCGCACGCGGTCGAAGGCGAAGGTGGTCTCGATGTCAAACAGGGCGCGGCCAGATTCCCCGTAGCCGTCAACACCCGTGGTGTGGATGTTGTTGACCTCCTTCATGAAGGTCTTGGCCAGCAGGTCCAGGTTGCTGAGCGCGGGCTCCAACACCATGGACCGGAACCCGGTGAGCCCACCAAAGGCACCACCGGACACGCCAGCGATGGAAACGGGCTCACGCCCGAAGGGATCCAGCAGCAGGCTCAGGCGCTCGGGGGACTGCGGATCGAATGTGGCCTCCAAGGGCTTCACGACCTGCCCGCTGACCAATGCGCCCGAACTGCCGGCACCGCCCACGCTGACGGTGACTTCTCCATTGGCCGACTCGGTGACGGCAATGTCCAGGCGCTCACTGAGTTGGCGCAGGAGGTTGTCGCGCTCATCGAGCAGGGTAGCGGGCTGGCGGTCCAGACTGCGGTTGCGGCTGAGCTCCAGGTTCACCTTGCCGAGCTGGGCGGCCAGGGTGTTGACCTCGGCCAAATCGCTTTGGATTGCGTTTTGCGTCTCACCTTCAAGTTGTTGCAGTTGGCCGGCCAGGTCGCGGAAACGGGCCGCCACACCTTCGGATTCACGCAACAGGGTGGCGCGGGCCA
The DNA here is from genome assembly GCA_027487995.1 of Rubrivivax sp. Classification (GTDB taxonomy): domain Bacteria; phylum Pseudomonadota; class Gammaproteobacteria; order Burkholderiales; family Burkholderiaceae_C; genus RFTU01. The sequence goes on from JAIYCN010000345.1 coordinate 4,289, forward strand.
CCACACTGGCAGGGTCGGCCGAAAGGCTGCGCGCGGCGGAGAAGAAGCGGTCCAGCGCCGGCGACAGGCCGATCTCGCCGCTGCCCATGATGTCCACTACCCGGTTGGCATACTGGACCAACGCCTGTTGCCCATTCAGGCTGGACTTGGCGTTGCGCAGGCTGTTCTCGATGAAGGCGTTGTACTGGCGCTGCACGCCCTCGAACATGGCGCCGGTGCCGAGATAGTTGCGGCCGTCAAAGGTGGGCGGCGTTTGGCTGACGGATGCATCCTGCTTGACGTAGCCCTCATTGCCCACGTTGGCAATGTTGTTGGACGTCACACCCAGCACGCGCTGGTACACGCCCACCGCGCTGCTGCTGATGCTCAGGAGGTCGGCCATCGCGCCGTTACTCGCTCAGGCTGCGGCCCTTCAGGCGCAAGCCTGCAGGACCGGTGGAAAGGGGATAGGCCTGCGGGCCGGGCACCGGCAGGGCGGGCTGCTGGCGCACAGGGTTCAGCTCATGGGGCTCGGCCTTGCGCGTCAGAGGCAGGCCAGCGGCCTCGCGGCCCTTGAGCACATCGGCGGCCGATGGGGGCTGTGCACCGCCGCCTGACGCTGACGCGCCGTCGGCCGGCAGGTTCTTCTTCATCTGCGTCACCAGCATGTCGGCCAGGCCCATGCCGCCCTTCTTGGCCATCTGCATGGACACTTCCTTGTCGAACATGCCCTCGAAAGTGCTGATGGCACCCGACTCCAGCAGGTCGGACTTGAAGCTGGCGTCGCGCATGTTGCGCATCATTTCCTGCAGGAACATGGCCTCGAACTGCTGGGCCGCAGCGCGCAGCGCGGCCTCGCCCTGCCCGCCTTCGCGCGCACGGCCCTTCAGGCCCATCAGGCCCGAGAAGTCGTGATAGCTGCTGGGCGAAAGCGCAGCGGCTTGTGCGTTGGCGGCAGCGGAGTCGAGCGGGTTCATGTGCTGTTCTGCCGTTTTAGATGACCACCAGTTCGGCCCGCAGGCTTCCCGCGGTCTTCAGGGCTTCCAAGATGGCGATCAACGACGATGGACTTGCGCCCACCTGGTTGACGGCGTCCACAATGGAGCGGAGGTCCACGCCGGGCTGGAAGAGGAACATGGGCTTGTTGGGCTCCTGCACTTCCACGGTGGCGTTCTGCACCGCGGCCGTTTGGCCGCCGGCGAAGGCATTGGGCTGAGAGACCTCATTGGTGGCGGCAATGGCCACCGAGATCGTGCCGTGCGAAACCGCCGCAGCCGACACGCGGACGTTGTTGCTGATGACGACCGTGCCGGTGCGCGCATTCACCACCACGCGGGCCGGTGGCTCGCCGGGGCGCACGTCGAGGTTTTCGATCAAACTCATGAAGGCCACGCGCTGCGTGATGTCCATGGGGGCGCGCACCGCCAGGGAAATGCCGTCGATGGCCCGCGCCATATCGCCACCAAAGCGCTGGTTGATCGCGCTGACGATGGCGTTGGTGGTGGTGAAGTCCTTGCGGTGCACGTTGAACACCACTTCTGCGGAACGGTCAAACGGCGTCTCCACCATGCGTTCCACCGTGGCGCCGTCGGGAATGCGCCCGGCAGTCGGCACACCGATGGCCACCTTGGAGCCGGCTGCAGCGGCATCGATGCCGGTTGCGGTGAGCGAACCCTGTGCAATGGCATAGGTCTCGCCGTCCACACCGCGCATCGCGGTCAACAACAAGGTGCCACCTCGCAGGTTGGTGGCCTTGCCCATTGCGGACACCGTGACGTCGATTCGCTGACCTGGCTTGGCGAAGGCCGGCAATTCAGCAGTGACCATGACCGCCGCCGCGTTTTTCAGATCCAGCTTGGCACCGCCCGTGACGGCCGTTTCAAAGTCGGACAGCGGGGAGTCCACACTCACGCCCATGCGGTTGAGGACGGACTTGATGCTTTGGATGGTGAAGGTAATGTCCGAGCCGTCGCCCGTGCCCTGCAAACCAACGACCACGCCGTAACCGATGAGCTGGTTGGTCCGAACAGCAGCCACCTGTGCCAGGTCCTTGACGCGGTCTGCTCGCGCGGGCATGGCGGCTACCAACAGCATCGCCACCATGGCCAGGATCAGTGTCAGGGATTTGCGGGAGGTCTTCATTTCAGATCCTTGGGCCCAGGTATTGATCGTTTGCACTGAAATCAGGCCTGGTGTTCAGAAGGGCCAGAAGCGGTTGATCAGCTTGGTGCCCCACCCCGGTTGGCTGGCGGCAGCCAGGTCACCCGAGCCGCGATAGGCGATCTGCGAGTGGGCCAGTCGGCGGGAAAGCACCGTGTTGTTGGGCGACACATCCGCCGGGCGGATCACACCCGACACCTGGATCACCTCACTGCCCTCAGACAGCGAAAGCTGCTTTTCGCCGCGCACCACCAGGTTTCCGTTGGGCAACACTTCCGCCACACTGACGGCCAGCGAGCCCGTGAGGGTGGCGGTTTGGTCTGCAGTACCGGAACCGGCCGACGTGGTGGACGCATCGTTGAGGTTCAGACCACCCAGTGCAGCGCGGCCACTGATCAGGCGACCGGCCAAACCCGAGGGCACCACGTTGTTCTTGGCTTCACGCGAGACGTTCGTGCTGGTGGAGCGCGAACCCTGCGTGCGTTCATCCAGCAGCACGGTGATCACGTCGCCCACCTGGAAATTGCGGCCACGGCCGAACCAGTTTTCGCTTTGGACGCCGTTGTAGATGGCGCCGGTGGGGTTGCGGGCGATGGGTGCCTCGGTGGGTTGCACCGCGGAAAACCGCGGCGGGGCCACGGGCGCGGGGTCGACGGCGGCGCAGCCTGCAGCCGTTGCAGCAACCAGAAGCAGGGCAAGCGTCGTCTTCATGGGATGTCCTCAGTAAGCGGTGATCAGAGGTTGTTGTTCAGGAAGCGCAACATGCCATCAGCTGCCGAGATCGCCTTCGAATTGATTTCGTAGGCGCGCTGGGTTTCGATCATGTTGACCATCTCTTCCACCACGTTCACGTTGGACGCCTCCAGGGCGCCCTGCATGAGCGTTCCCGCACCAGCCAGACCCGGGCGCTGAACCTGCGGCGCGCCGCTGGCGGTGGTCTCCTTCAGCAGGTTCTGGCCGATGGGCTGCAGGCCGGCGGAGTTGAAGAAGCGGGCGACCTGGACCTGGCCGATGTTTCGGCTGCCGCCGCCACCGAAAGCGGTGATGGAAACCGTGCCGTCTGCGCCGATGGTGACGCTGGCTGCGGTTTGCGGAATCACGATCTCGGGCTGCAGCAAGGCGCCATTGGCCGTCACCAGCTGACCGGTGGAGGAAAGCTTGAAGCTGCCGTCCCGCGTGTAGGCGATGGTGCCATCGGGCTGCAGGATCTGGAAGTAGCCATCGCCTTGAATGGCCACGTCCAGGGCGTTCTGCGTGGTCTGCATGCTGCCCTGGGTGTGGTTCTTCTCGGTGGCCAAGATCCGTACACCCGTACCCAGCATCATGCCGGTGGGCGATTGGGTATTCGCGCTGGTCTGCCCGCCCGCTTGGCGGATGTTCTGGTACAGCATGTCCTCAAACACGGCGCGGTCGCGCTTGAAGCCGGTGGTGTTGACGTTGGCCAGGTTGTTGGCAATGACCGACATGCGCGTCTGCTGCGCATCCAGGCCGGTCTTGGCAATCCAGAGTGAGGCGTCCATGTGGGGCTCCGGTTGTGTGTTTCTTTGGTCAGTGATTCAGCACGGCTGGGCTCGTTCGAGCCATCAGGTCGTGGGCCGCAGCATCGTGGCGCCGGACTCATCGATCTGCCGGCTTTCCTTGATGATGCGGATCTGCTGTTCGAAGCTGCGCGAGTGGTCCATCAAGCGCACCAGTGCTTGCACGGCGGTGACGTTGGAGCCCTCCAGGGCACCAGGCGTGACACCGGCCATGGCCGGACCGCCGGGAATGTCAGTCCCAATAGGCTTGCCATACACGTCGAACAATCCATCCATGCGGCGAATCAACTCGGTGTTGGAGGCATCGCGAAGCATCAAGCGACCAACCGTCTGGCCACGCTGCGTGCTGGGCAATGCGGGATCTCGGGCCACCACATTGCCGTCCGGATTGATGGTCACCACGAACCCGGGCGGCACGTTGATGGGTGCACCACCCTCGCCCCTGACCACATGGCCAGCGCCTGTTTCCAGAACGCCACGGGCGTTGACCCGCAGGTCTCCGCGACGGGTGTAGGCCTGCGTGCCGTCGGTGGACGTGACGCCCAGGACGGCTTTCCCATTGATGGCAACGTCCAAGGAACGGCCGGTCGCCATGACGGTGCCTCCGTCCAAGCGAATGACATCCTTGGAAATCGCCTGCGGCTGGATACGCGACGAGAAACCCGCGCCCTCGGCCGTAATGGACTGCATGGCCATGTCGTAGCTGCGCTTGAAGCCCACCGTGGACATGTTGGCCAATTCGTTGACCATGTGCTGACGCGCGAGCGTCTGCTCGGTGATGGCAGCAGCAGCGGTGAAGGCCAGGCGGTCCATGTCGGTTTCTTTCTATGGGCGGTGTGCGGATGCCAGAACGCTCATCAGCTGCGCAGGTTGATGATGGCCTGCGTCAGGGTGTTGTTGGTCTCGATGGCCTTGGCGTTGGCCTGGAAGTTCCGCTGTGCGGTGATCAGGTCCACCAGTTCCTGCGTGAGGTCCACGTTCGCCCGTTCACGCGCACCAGCACGCAGCGTGCCGAAGCCGGCGCTGCCGGCTTCACCGTACTTGGCCGAGCCGGACTTGGCGCTGGCGTAGTAGCTGCTGTCACCAATCTGGCGCAAGCCCGTGGGCGTGGCGAAGTTGGCCAGGACGATCTTGGCCAGGGACTTCTGCGTGCCGTTTGAGTAGCTGGCACTGACCAAACCGTCGTCACCAATTTCCACACCGATCAGGTCACCCTCCGGGCGGCCGTTCTGGTCCTGCTTCTTCACCGAGAAGGGTGATGAATACTGGGTGGACGCTCCGTAGCTGATCGAGAACTTCAGCGTGGCACCCGACTCACCGATGGTGGCGCTCTTGAACTGGATGGCCTCGTTGGGTGAGACGATCTTGCCGCTGGAATCAAAGGTGAGTTCACCGTTGTCCAGATAGACGGGCGCCCACAGGTCCTTCGTTTCCGCATCGGAGAAGTCGCCGGGGTTGGAGGTTTCCAAGCCATTACGGTCCACGTACAACGGGAAGCCGGCCTCATTGCGGGCCTGCGGCGGCGTTTGCCAGGTGCTGGTGGCGCCACGGGCGCTGGGCACATTGGCCAGGCCCCAGATGTTGTTGGCCGTCACCTTCACGAAGGCGTTGTCGCCGCTGGTGCCGCTGGTGAAGGTGAAGTACTTGCTGGACGAACCCTCGATGCCCACCTTCACGCCGCTGACCGTGCGACCGTACTGGTCGGACAGCGCATTGATGCGGTTCTCCAGCGCCTGGCGGAATTCCTCGGCGCTGTATTCAGCCTTGGGCGGGATGGTGATGATGCCGGTCACGTTGTCCACCGTCACCACGAACTGGTTGTTGGACTCGTCCACCCGGAACTTGTTGGCCAGGTTCAGGCCGATCACGTTGCCCTTGAGGACCGCGGGCGTCGAGGTCACACCGCGAAGAGGCGAGTTGGACGCCGCGGTTTCGCCGGAAACAAATCCGAAGACGTTGTTGATGTAGTTGTTGGCCACGGCATCAGCCGCGGTGCCGCCCGTGGGGACCGTGGCCGGCGGCACTGTGATCTTCACGCTGGACGTGTCACCGGTGGTGCCCGAGTAGACCGCGAAGGAACGCTTGTCTTCGTCGTAGCGCACTTGGATGCCAAAGCGCTGCTCCGCCTGTGCCACCTTGAAGTTGCCGTTGGGAATGAGTTCTTCCTTGTAGTCGGCTGCGGACACGCCTGTCTTCGTCAGACCCAGGAAACCCTTGCTGTCGCCGCCGCCCTTGAGCATCACAGCCTGGGTCTTGCTCAGGCCCGGGGTGTCGAACACGAGACGCTTGGCCACCGAGTCGTAGCTGACCACCACCTTGGGCGTGGGCGGCGTGGATGTCGTCATGTAGGCCGCATTCAAGTTGATCTGGGCCTGGATCTTCTCCACGAGCTTTTCGGGGGAGATCTGACCGGTCACGCCGCCTTCCCAGTCGGCGGTGACCAGCTTGATGTTCAAAGGAGTGGGAACGGTGGTGCTGGCGCTGTCGGTCAGCGTCAGAGACATCAGGGTGTCCTTGGTACCGGCCGTTACGCCCTCAAACAATTCACC
>JAIYCN010000106.1 GCA_027487995.1 Rubrivivax sp.
CCCCCCCGCCGCCCCCATGCCCCTCAAGGTTCTCATCCTCGGCGCCAACGGCTTCATCGGCAGCTCCCTCACCCGCGCCATCCTCGAGCGCAAGGACTGGGAGGTCTACGGGATGGACATCGGCTCCCACAAGCTCGAGGACAGCCTCGGCCACCCCCGCTTCCGGTTCGTCGAGGGCGACATCACGATCAACCGCGAGTGGATCGAGTACCACGTCAAGAAGTGCGATGCCGTCATCCCGCTCGTGGCGATCGCGAACCCGGTCCAGTACGTGAAGGACCCCCTGCGGGTCTTCGAGCTGGATTTCGAGGCTAACCTCGCGGTCGTGCGCCAGTGCGTGAAGTACCGGCGCCGGATCATCTTCCCGTCCACCTCCGAGGTCTACGGGATGTCGCCGGACCGGGAGCTGGACGAAGCCTCGAGCCCGCTCGTCTACGGCCCGATTGAGCGCCAGCGCTGGATCTACGCGTGCTCGAAGCAATTGCTCGACCGGGTGATTTACGCCTACGGCGTGCGCGACGGCGTGGATTACACGCTGTTCCGGCCGTTCAACTGGATCGGGCCGAAGCTCGACGATGTGCTCGAGCCGAAGGAAGGGAGCTCGCGGCTCTTTACCCAGTTCATCTCCAACGTGCTGTTTGGGAAGCCGCTGCAGCTGGTGGACGGCGGGCGGCAGACGCGGTCCTTCACGTACATCGACGACGGCGTCGACGCCCTGCTGCGCATCATCGAGAACCGGGGCGGCAAGGCGTCGCGACGGATCTTCAACCTGGGCAACCCGCGCAACGAGGTGAGTGTCGCGCGCCTCGCGCGGCTGATCATCGCGGCCTGCCGGGAGTACCCGGCCATCCGGGAGCGGGCAGAGGCCGCGCGGACCGTGGTCGTGCGGTCCAAGGATTATTTCGGTCCGTACTATCAGGATATTCAGAAGCGGGTGCCGGCGATCACCGCGGCCCGCCGGGCCCTGGGCTGGAATCCGCGCGTCGACCTGCCCACCGCGATCCGCCGGACACTCGACTACCATCTCGCGCACCAGGATTACCGGTTGGAGTGAAGTCCAGCCCGCCGTGCGCCTCGCCCTCAAGGTAGACGTCGACACCGACCGCGGCACGCGCGAGGGCGTGCCCCGGCTCGCTGCGGAGCTGCGGGCGGCCGGGATCCCGGCCTGCTTCCTGTTCTCGCTCGGCCCGGACCAGACGGGGCGCGCCATCACGCGGGTCTTCCGCCCCGGTTTCCTCGCCAAGGTCTCCCGCTCCAGCGTGGTCGGCATCTACGGCTGGCGCACGCTGCTGAACGGGACGCTGCTGCCCGCGCCGCACATCGGTCGCCGTCACGCCGGCGTGATGCGGGCCGTCCGCGACGCGGGCTTCGAGGTCGGGATCCATTGCCACAACCATTACCGCTGGCAGGACCACCTCGCGCGGATGTCGGCGGCGGAGGTGGCCGCGGAGTTCGGCGCGGCGCGCGCGGAGTTCCGGCGGATCTTCGGCCTCGAGGCGCGCACGGCCGGGGCCGCCGGCTGGCAGAGCAACGCCCACAGCCGCGCGGCCTACGACGCGGCGGGGCTGCTTTACGCGAGCGACTCCCGCGGCACCGGGCCCCACTTCCCGCGCGTGGACGGAAAGGTGTTCCGCACGCTCGAGCTTCCGACCACCCTGCCCACCTTCGATGAACTGATGGGCCGGCCGGAATTTCCCGACGCGGCGATCCCCGGCCACTGTTGCGCGTTGCTGCGTCCCGACCGCCTGAACGTCTTCACGTTGCACGCGGAGATCGAGGGGATGGGGCGGCCGGACCTGTTCCGCGCCTTCCTCGAGGGCTGCCGCGCGCGCGGGGTGGAGTTCGTCCGCCTCGACGAGGCCGCCCGGGCGCTGCTCGCCGCGCCCGAGCGGATCCCGGTCTGTGACCAACTCGCCGCGCCGGTCGACGGCCGCAGCGGCCTGGTCGCCACGCAGGGCCCGGTGGTCGCGCCCGCGCCGGGTTGACCTGCGCTTCCCGCCGCGGCCATCCTCCGCGCTTCCACCGGAGCCTATGCGCCGCCCCCGCCTCGCCGTCCGCCTGCTGCTGCCGTTGTCCCTGACGCTGCCGTGCGCCCTGCCCGCCGCGTCCGGACCGGCGGACCTCCGCGGCTTCATCGAGGCTCATTGCGCGCGCTGCCACGACGAGGTGGAACGCAAGGGGGAGCTCGATCTCACCGCCCTCGTCGAGGAACCGGCCCGCCCCGCGGCCTTCGACCTGTGGGTGCGGGTGCACGATCGGGTGGCCGCCGGGGAGATGCCCCCGCGCGACAAGGCCCGGCCGCCCGCCGCGGAACAGGCCGCCTTCATCGGGGAACTGGCAGGCCGGCTGGCGGCCGCCGACCGGGAAAAACTCGGCGGCGAGGGCCGCTCCACGCGCCGCCGCCTCAACCGCCAGGAGTACGAGCACGCGCTGCGCGACCTGCTCGGCGCCCCGTGGCTGCAGGTCAAGGAGTGGCTGCCCGAGGACGGCGAGGCCCATCGGTTCAACAAGACCGGCGAGGCGCTCGATGTCTCCCACGTGCAGCTCGCGCGGTACCTTGCCGCGGCCGAGTACGCGCTGCGCGAGGTCATTGCTCCCTCGGTGGAGCGCCCGGCCGCCGCCGTCACCCGACACTACGCGCGCGACCAGCGCAGCTTCACCGGGCCGATGAAGTTCACGGTGATGAACACCGCGCCGGAACGCGCCACCTTCCCGGTGCTCGGCCTCGCCGCCCAGCCCGAGGTGCGCGCGGGCCGCGCCCCGGTCACCGCCGGTCCGGCGGATCCCGCGACCCGCGACCTCGAGGGCGTCGGCCTGGTCGCCAGCACCTACGAGCCCCTCGAGCCCAAGTTCATCCAGTTCAAGGCACCGGCGAGCGGGCGCTACCGGCTGCGCTTCCAGGGGTTCTCCGTCTGGGTCGGTCCCACCAAGCCCGTGCCGAACCGGCCCGATCGCTGGTTCATCCCGGACCTCGACGACGTCCACCCCGGCCGGCGCTCCGAACCCATCACGATCTACGCGGAGACGCCGCCCCGGCAGCTCCGTCGCCTCGGCGCCTTCGACCTCGAGCCGGAGCCGGCGACCCGCGAGCTCGACACCTGGCTCCTCGCCGGGGAGACGATCCGCCCGGACGCCGCCCGGTTCTTCCGTTCGCGGCCCGGCGCGGGACGCTGGCAGAACCCGCTGGCGGAGCGCGACGGCCAGCCCGGCGTGGTGTTCCGTTGGCTGGAGGTCGAGGGACCGCTGCACGACACCTGGCCTGCCGCCGGCCATCGGCTGCTCTTCGGCGATCTCCCGTTGCGCCCGCCCGCGCGGCCCGGCGCCCGGGTCGAGGTCGTTTCCGCCGAGCCCCGCGCGGATGCGCGTCGCCTGCTGGCCGGGTTCCTCGCCCGCGCCTACCGGCGGCCCGTGCCCGGCGGCGAGGTCGAACGTTTCCTGCCCGTGTTCGACCACACCCTGGGCGCTGGGGGCAGCTTCACCGACGCCCTGATCGCCGCCTACACCGCGGTGCTCTGTTCGCCGGAGTTCCTGGGCCTCGCCGAGAGTCCGGGCGAACTGGAGGGGCCGGCCTTGGCCACCCGCCTTGCGCTGTTCCTCTGGAACTCCGTGCCGGACGCCGCCCTGCGAGCCCTCGGGGAATCCGGCCGCCTGCGGGAGGACGCCGTTCTCCGGGCCGAGACCGAGCGCCTCCTCGCCGATCCCCGCGCGCAGCGATTCCGAGACGCGTTCCTCGATTACTGGCTCGACCTGCG
>JAIYCN010000018.1 GCA_027487995.1 Rubrivivax sp.
CTACCTGGTGGGCGACATCAACACAAAGGTGGACCGCGCCAGCATGGCCCATTCACTGGAGGTGCGGGAGCCGCTGATGGACCACCCGCTGGTGGAATGGGTAGCCTCGTTGCCATCCAACCTCAAGGTGCAAGGGCAGGAAGGCAAGTGGTTGCTGAAGAAGGCGCTGGAAACCCGCTTGCCCCACGAAGTGCTGTACCGGCCCAAGATGGGTTTCTCGGTGCCGCTGGCCCGTTGGTTCCGTGGCCCGCTGAAGAACCGAGTGCGAGATGCGGTGCTGGGTGACCGGCTGGCTTCCACCGGCTGGTTCAACCGTTCCTACCTGGAACACTTGGTGCAGGCGCACACCAGCGGTGTACGGGACTACAGCGCGCCCTTGTGGACAGTGCTAATGTTCGACGCCTTCATGCGACAGGCTGAAGGTGCGGGTGGCGGTCAATCCGATCTGGCCCACAGCCTTCAGGAAGCGGCATGACCGATCCGCTGCGTATCCTTCATGTGCTGGACCATTCGCTGCCGCTGCACAGCGGCTACACCTTCCGTACAGCGGCCATCCTGCGCGAGCAGCGCAAGTTGGGCTGGGAGACTTTTCATGTCACCAGCCCCAAGCACTTGAAGTCGCAGGCTGCCGAGGAAGAGGCAGGTGGTCTGCACTTCTTCCGCACCACCGAGACTGCTGGCCTGTTGGGGGCCTGGCCTGGCTTGGGCGAGTGGGACCTGATGAAGCGCACCGAGCGGCGGCTTATGCAGGTGGCGCGGCAGGTGCGCCCGCACATCATCCACGCCCACTCTCCGGTGCTCAATGCGTTGCCCGCCCTGCGAGTGGGAAAGGTCCTGGGCATCCCCGTGGTGTACGAGATCCGGGCCTTCTGGGAAGACGCCGCGGTGGACCATGGCAGCACCACCGAAGGCAGCGTACGCTACCGGCTAACCCGAGCGTTGGAAACCCACGCCCTGCGGCAGGTGGACCACGCCTTCACCATCTGCGAGGGGCTGCGGCATGACATCATCGGTCGCGGTATTGCGGCCGAGCGTCTCACGGTAATTCCCAATGCCGTGGACATCGACAGCTTTGAGCCGGGCGGCGATCCTGACCCGGTGCTCAAGCACCAACTGGGGTTAGACGGTAGCACTGTGCTTGGCTTCATTGGCAGCTTCTACGCCTATGAGGGCTTGGATTTGCTGGTGCAGGCTTTGCCCCTTTTGCTGCAGCGCCGCCCCGACATACGCCTGCTGCTGGTGGGCGGTGGACCGCAGGATGCCGCGTTGAAGGCACAGGCTCGGTCACTGGGTGTGGCCGAACGGGTGGTCTTCACGGGCCGTGTGCCCCACCATGAGGTGAACCGCTACTACAACCTGGTGGATGTGCTGGTGTACCCGCGCCACCGCATGCGCTTGACTGAGCTGGTGACCCCGCTCAAGCCCTTAGAGGCCATGGCCCAAGGCCGATTGCTGGTGGCCAGTGATGTTGGGGGACACCGGGAACTGATTGAGCATGGCCGAACCGGCATGCTTTTTGAGGCTGGCAGCGCGCTGTCGTTGACAAACGCGGTGGATCAACTGCTTGCTGATCGCACGCGGTGGGATGCCATCAAGCAATCCGGTAGGCGTTTTGTAGAACAGGATCGGAATTGGACAGCCAGTGCGGCGCACTACGCAGATCCCTATGCGCGGGTGATGACTGGATCGACCGCCCACCGCGCTGGCACACAGCCCATCGGGCAACGCGCGTGACCAGATTCACCCGCCTCGAGTCCGTCCCCAACCTGGCCGGCAAGCGCATCGGTCTGGTGGGGCCTCTGCCGCCGCCAGCAGGCGGTATGGCCAACCAGACCGTTCAGCTTGCCGAGCTATTGCAGGGTATTGGTGCCAAGGTTTCGTTGGTACAGACCAATTCACCATACCAACCCGCGTGGATTGCCAAGGTTCGAGGCTTGCGGGCGGCCTTTCGCCTCATCCCTTACGTCTTTCGTCTGCTTGGCGCCGTGCGGGAAGCGGACGTCATTCATGTCATGGCGAATTCAGGCTGGTCGTGGCATCTCTTCGCCGCTCCTGCTGTCTGGGTCTGCGCCGTGCTCGGAAGACCTGTCGTGGTGAATTACCGGGGGGGTGAGGCGGACGAGTTTCTCCGTCGCTCGGCAGTGTGGGTTCGGTGGACCATGCAACGCACCTCCAGCCTGATCGTGCCCTCCGGCTTTTTGAAGGGCATCTTCGAGCGTCACGGCATGGATGCCCACATTGTTCCCAATGTGGTCAACCTTGATCGCTTTTCGCCCGGCGCCGTCGACCTGCGACATCGGCGAAACATACTGGTTACCCGAAATCTCGAGCACATCTATGGCATCGACATTGCGCTGCGCGCGTTCGCAGGCATCGCCTCACGGCATCCTGAGCACTGGCTGGTGATTGCGGGTACTGGGCCGGCTGATGCCCACCTGAAGGCCCTTGCCCGCGAGCTGGGTATCGAGGCGCGTGTCCGGTTTACCGGTAAGTTGACTCCGCAAGAGGTGGCCTGCGAGCTCGACGCGGCCGCAATATCGCTGAACCCGAGCCGTGTTGACAACACGCCAAACTCGGTCCTTGAAGCCATGGCCAGTGGCGTCCCTGTCGTGAGCTCTCGGGTTGGGGGTGTGCCGTTCATCGTGCAGGATGGTGCGTCTGCGCTCCTGTTCCCCGTTGATGATGCGCCGACGTGTTCTGAACGGTTGGATCGTCTGCTCAGCGATCCCGTGCTGGCCAAATCCTTGAGCACCCAAGCCTTGGTAGACGTTCAACGTTACCGGTGGTCCTCGGTATTGCCGGTATTGGCACCCCACTATGCCGCCCGATCATGAAGACACTGTGGACATCGCTGGTGGCGGATCTTCTGTTCCCCGCCCAGGAAGCTCTGAAGCGTCATCAAACGGTGTCGGTTTGCCGTGGTCTTGAGGATTCGCAATGGTGGAGCACCGATCGAATTGAACGACTGCAACTCGCACGGCTTAAAGCCTTGCTGACCGAGGCTGGATCTTCTGTTCCCTATTACCGGCAACTCTTTAGCCGGCTCGGTTTTGAGCCTACTGGCGTTCGGAGTACGCAGGACTTGTCCGCGTTGCCGCTGCTGGACAAGGCCACTATTCGGCAGCACCGTGACGCTCTGCGTCATGATCGCGCAGTTGGCTTGGCGCGCTTCAACACCGGGGGATCGTCTGGAGAGCCCTTGATCTTCTTCATTGGCCGGGAGCGAGTTAGCCATGACGTGGCTGCCAAATGGCGCGCCACGCGGTGGTGGGGCGTCGATATCGGGGATCCCGAAATCGTGGTCTGGGGCTCGCCCATCGAGTTGGGCACTCAGGATCGCGTGCGCCAGTTGCGCGATGCACTGATGCGAACAGAACTCTTGCCGGCGTTTGAGATGAACGAGACCAAGCTCGATCATTTCATCAAACGTATTCGTCAGCGGCGTCCTCGAATGTTGTTCGGCTACCCATCGGCACTTGCGCATATTGCTCAGCATGCGCGCCACCGAGGCGTGGCTTTGGATGACCTCGGCGTTCGCGTCGTCTTTGTCACAAGCGAGCGCCTCTACGACGAGCAACGTCACATCATCGAGCACACCTTTGGCTGCCCGGTAGCCAATGGTTATGGCGGGCGCGACGCTGGCTTCATCGCGCACGAGTGTCCGCGTGGCAGTTTGCACATCACCGCTGAAGATATTCTTGTGGAAATCGTTGATCCGGCCAGTGGCCAAACCATGCCGATGGGTCAGTCCGGTGAAATTGTGGTGACTCATCTGGCTACACGGGACTATCCCTTCATCCGGTATAGAACCGGCGACATTGGAGTGTTGTCATCCAAGTCATGCCCTTGCGGTCGGGGGCTACCCGTGCTCGCGGAGATTCAGGGCCGAAGCACGGACTTTGTGATTGCCGAGGACGGAACGGTGATGCACGGCCTGGCGCTGATCTATGTGTTGCGAGGAGTTGCAGGCATCCGGTCTTTCAAGATCATCCAACATACGCGATCACGGACTCAGGTGCAGATCGTTCCCGAGCCGGATTTCGACCCAGCCGATACCGCCTCGCTTGCAACTGAGTTGCGCCGTCGGCTTGGAGCGAACGTTTCGGTTGAAGTCGAACTTGTGGACCAGATACCAGCTGAAAAATCCGGCAAGTTCCGCTATGTGGTCAGCCATGTCCCGCTGGCTTCGCCCGAAAAGGTGGCTCACCATGCGTGACCTCTTGATCGTAGCCATCGTTCTGGCCGGCTCATTCCTGGCGCTTCGTCGCCCATGGGTGGGCATATTGGTTTGGACATGGCTGAGCATCATGAACCCCCACCGGTTTGCCTGGGGCTTTGCATACGAGGCACCTCTGGCAGCAACCGCAGCAGGCTGTACTCTGCTCGGCCTGCTGTTTACAAGCGATCGTCAATCCCCGTTCAAGGGGCTGCCGGTGACGTTGTTGTTGTTCTTCTGCATCTGGATCACCATCTCATGGTTATTGGGGTTCGATCCGGCTTATGACCAGCCGCAATGGATCAAGGTGATGAAGGTCTACTTCATGATCTTCATCGGCCTGATGGTGATGCACACGCGCCAACACATCCTGGCCCTGGTTTGGGTGGCGGCGGGATCAATTGCGCTCCTTGCTGTCAAAGGAGGGATCTTCACCATTGCCACCGGCGGCAACTTCCGGGTGTGGGGGCCGCCGGGGAGTTTCATCGCCGACAACAATGAAATGGCACTGGCCACGATCATCACGATTCCGTTGCTGCGCTTCATTCAGTTGCAGTACGAGCCAGGTTGGAAGCGGCATCTTTTGACTCTGGCCATGCTGTTGAGTGCCGTATCCGCGCTTGGGTCGCACTCGCGGGGCGCCATCATCGCGATGGCGGCAATGGTTCTTTTCCTTTGGTGGCGTGGGGGTAGTCGCTGGGCCGGTGGACTCTTGATGGCCGCGCTGGCGGTGGGCTTGCTCAGCTTCATGCCTGATTCATGGATGGATCGCATGAGCTCCATTGATGACTACCAAAGCGATCGCTCAGCGCTTGGGCGGATCAGCGCCTGGTGGACGGCCTGGGGCGTAGCCAAGAACCATGTCTTCGGCGGAGGCTTCAACTTGGCCCGCGCAGATTTGGTAGCGCTGTACTCGCCTTACCCTGACTTCGTACACGCGGCCCACAGCATCTACTTTCAGATCCTGGGTAACCATGGCTTCGGAGGCTTGCTTCTGTGGTTGGGTGTCTTCTTTTCCACGTATCGCATGGCCGGCTCGATGCGCCAAGAAGGCGGGAAGCAGCCAGAGACAAGATGGTGCCGAGACCTGGGGGCCATGTGTCAGGTTTCCCTTCTTGGCTATGCTGCGGGCGGTGCGTTTTTGAGCCTTTCGTACTTCGACTTGCCTTACAACATCATGATGGCGGTGGTGTTGGCCCGGGCTTGGATGCTGAGGCAGGCCTGGAAGGCAGGCGAGGAGTCGGTGAGTTGGATCAATCGCCTGCTGCTGATTCCGTTAGGCAAGCCAGCTTTGCAGGAAACCACGATTTCAGTTAAACAGGTATTTGGTCGACCATGATTCGGCCTGCCTTCAAGTTCCTCAGCTCCTCAGGCTTTGGGAGCAAGCTCACTACCTTGATCTTTCATCGCGTTCTTGAGCAACGCGACGAATTGTTCCCCGAAGAGGTGACCCGGGAGGACTTTGACGCCATCTGCTCATGGCTCAAGAGTTGGTTTACGGTAGTGCCTTTGGATGAGGCCGCCGCACTGCTCAGGCAGGGCCGACTGCCGGCAGGTGCGGCGTGCATCACCTTCGATGACGGCTATGCCGACAACCACGACGTCGCGTTACCCATCCTGCAACGACATGGAATAACAGCGACATTCTTCATCGCCACCGGTTTTCTGGATGGCGGGCGGATGTGGAACGATTCGATCATCGAGTCCATTCGACTGACCGACCTTGCAGAGGTTGACCTCTCAAGCCTTGGCCTGCAAGGCATCAGTTGTGTTGACCTGCTGTCACCGCAGTCACGGCGTGCAGCGATCGATGCGCTGTTGCGCTGTATCAAATACCTTCCCTTTGAGCGTCGGGCGGAACTGGTGGATGAGATCGCAGCGTTACTGAAGGTGGATTTACCGAATGACTTGATGATGACTCGGGCACAAGTCAGGGGGCTTCGACATGCGGGGATGGGCATAGGTGCGCATACGGTGGGCCATCCCATTTTGGCCAGACTGGATGAAGTACAGGCTCAACTGGAGATTGCAAATGGAAGAGACTCACTGGAGGGGCTTCTGAACGAGAAGGTGCAGCTCTTTGCTTACCCCAATGGCAAGCCTGGCAGGGATTACACGCAACGCGATGTTGATCTGGTCAAGGGTCTAGGCTTCAGTGCGGCTGTCAGCACGCAATGGGGTGTAGGACGCTCTAGTTCTGACCCCCACCAGATTCCCAGGTTCACTCCGTGGGACCGTCAGCGCACGCGTTTCTGTCTTCGTTTATTGCAAAACATGCAGCGGTGATCACGCGTTTGATGTTCATTTTTGTCGGGTTTGCTTCGTTTTTGCAGCTTCAATTTCTATGGCGCTGAATCCGCGTCGGGTGGTCGTGCGTAGCACTCCATAAGGTACGAGAATCGCGTGCCAAAGGGAGGCACGGTGAAGAGAAGACAAGCCAAAAAGACAGTGCAGGATCCAAGTCGTCGCGCCTTTGTTGCGCAGGCGACGGTAGTGGCGGTTTCCACGCCCATCCTTGCAGCGTGCGGTGGTGGCGGTGGTAGCGGTGGCTCATTGCCAACTGCGGTCGCAGCACCGGCACCAGCACCGGCACCGGCACCAGCACCGGCACCAGTACCGGCACCAGCACCAGCACCAGCACCAGCACCAGCACCAGCACCAGCACCAGCACCAGCACCAGCACCAGCACCGCCCAGCTCATCCGTACCCCCATTGGCTGAGCCTGGGCTTGCACGCTTCACCTTGCGCACGACCCGCGCTGTAAGCAACGAGCCATATTCGTTGGCACTCCCCGTGATGCCTGGGGAGTTCCCCGCTGGTTCTGTGGCGGTGGCTGCAGCTGGGGACGCCTTGCAGAGCACCGTCAAAGCCCGCTGGCCTGACGGCAGCGCACGCATCATTTTGCTGGCGGGTCGGACCAGCCTTGCAGCTGGCGAAGTGCGAACGCTGCAGTTACGGTCTGGTGCTGCACCCACTGCAGCTTCACTGACGGAAGAGCAGTTGCTTTCGTCTGGCTACGAGGCGGTGGTGAGCTTCGGTGACAAGGGTACCGTTTCGCTGCGAAGCCTGGTGGGGCGAATGGCCACCCGGTCTGGCACCCGCTGGACGGGGGGCCGCGTGCGGCAGTGGATCAGTGGCCCCTTGATGTCTGCCTGGACATACATGAGCCCCCTGGGTCCTGATGCCCATCTGACGGCGTGGTTCGAGGTCCGGTACTTCGGTGGTGACCAGGTCCATATCTTGGCTTGGCTTGAAAACGGCTACCTAAGGGTGCCAGGCTGCACCGGCCACGTCGGCCGGCTTCGCCTTAATGTTCAAGGCGTAAGTGTCTTTGATGAAGATGTCCACTTGGCCAATCATTGCCGTGTGGTCGCTCAACGTGGATCCGGCGTTGGCTGGACGGGAGCCCGCTTTGGTTCGCCCTTGGAGATCGACTATCCCGCGATCTATCTCCAAGCGACCGGCATGGTTCCCACCACATTGGCCAGCGTATCTTCGTCTAGCAGCCTTATGCAACGATTGGTTCGAGAGTATTCACCTGCCGGGTTTGGTCAGGTGCCGATCCGACAGGCTGGCGTGAACCCCAACGGAAACTTCTCTTCGGGGATGGGAAACGCGGGTTACCACCCGTCGATCGGCCTTGTTCCTGAGTGGGACGTTGCCCTGACGGTGACTGGTGGCACTCATGCTGCTGCGATGGCAGTGGTAGCCCACGGGCTTGGGTCTGGCCGTTACTCGATACATGACCGCGATGAGTCTACGCTCAACCCATTACTGTTTACGCAGTACCCTCGCTTGGTCCTGAACGCCAACGCTCGGGCTGTGTCTAGCTCGGGTGCTGCCAGCACCAATGAGTACACACCTGTAAGCAGCCTCACGGTGAATTCCGTTGGCCAGAGCCTGGGCCCGGAAGCTTGGACATCATCACACCACCCTTCTGTTGGATATACGGCCTATCTGTTGACCGGGTGGACCTATTTCCTGGAAGCCAACCAGTTCGCCGCTACGCTCAATTACCTCAAGCAGACCGACACTGCGCGGGAGGGTGCAGCGGGAATCTTCTTGACCAACGCTGGCGCGAATACGACCCGAGGTGCCGCGTGGGCCTTGCGTACGCTGGCGCAGGCACTCGTGATTTCACCACCAGATGAGCCATTGGCCGCCTCTTTCCAGGCCAGTCTCGTTGCAAACCTTCGGTACTACCACCGGACCAATGTGGCACAGGCAGCCTGCCCGTACGGGGTATGTATTCCCTACAGCAACTACACCCCGTCCGATCAGCCTCCGCGGTATTCGCACGCGATGTGGATGGAGGATTTCCTGACGGCAGCTTGGGGTTGGATGGTTCAGCTAAAGCTCATGCCGGACGCAGCCAGCCAGGGTTTACTCGAGGAGTTCTTTGCCTGGAAAGCAAAGTCCGTTGTTGGCAGGTTAGGTGCATTGGCCGACAGCAAGCAGTTTGGTTACAACAGTGCCGCGCAGTACACCCTGCCAGTCGCGCCGACGGCCTCTGGGCAAGGTTGGTTGAACGGTGCGGGCCCTTGGTACGCCGATTGGGGCGCGATCTTCACCGCGGCCTTCGGCACAAGCAATGCAGCAAACACCGATGCGCGCCTCATGGGTGCCTACTTCCCTGACTCCACCTCATATTGGGGCAACCTGATGCCCGCTATTGCCTATGCCGTGGAAGCGGCAGTGCCTGGTGCAGTTGAGGCCTACGCACGCATGACCTCTGCGCCGAATTGGGGCCAGTTCGTTAACGCCTGCAATGCAGATCCTGTGTGGGGAGTCCGGCCCCGAAATCCTGCGGGGCGATATGCATGAAGCGAATACGAAGTTGGTGAGCCAGGGGAGGCGGCGCCTTGTAGCAAGTGGGGCTGCCGTGCTGGGCGTGCCTTGGCTGGTTGCTTGCGGTGGTGGGGGCAGTGATCTATCCCCGGTCGTAGCACAAGCACCAGCACCGGCACCAGCACCAGCACCGGCACCAGCACCAGCACCAGCACCAGCACCAGCACCAGCACCGGCACCAGCACCGGCACCAGCACCAGCACCTGCACCTGCACCTGCACCTGCACCTGCACTTGCACCTGCACTTGCACCGGCACCGCCACGACTACTGCCACCACCGGCACCGGCACCGCCACCGCC
>JAIYCN010000111.1 GCA_027487995.1 Rubrivivax sp.
GTCCCCTGGGGCGTTGTCTTCGCTGAGGTCCAGGCTGAGCTCCTCGTCACACAGCCGCACACGGGTGAACGGGTGTTGGCGCTGCAGCAGATGGAGTTGCGTGCTGCAGTAGGCGTAGAGCGCCTGGCCATCCGTCATCACGAAGTTGAAGGGGCCATGAGCGGCTACGTCAACAGCCCACTGCTGCAGGGCCGGGGCGATGTGGCGCCAGGCAGGCTCACCGGTCATGCCGAAGCGTTCGCGCAGCATGAGCATGAGGCTGCCGAAGGCGCGCTCGCTGTCCGTGGTGCCCACGGGCTGCAGGTCGGGCGGCAATTCAGGTGCGTAGTCCTTGAGCGTGCCGTTGTGGGCAAAGCTCCAGGTGCGGCCGCCCCAGTTGGCCTGGAAGGGATGGCAGTTGGACAACTGCACCGCCCCCAGTGTGGCCTTCCGGATGTGCGCGATGACGCTGGTGGCGCGGATGGGTTCGCGGCAGAGGAAGGCGGCCAGCGCGGATTCGCTGGCGGGTTGATCATCCCGGAAGATGCGGGAACCGCCCTCGGTGTGGAAGGCCACGCCCCAGCCGTCCGCATGTTCGTCGGTGCGGCCACCGCGGGCCGCCAGGCCGGTCAGGGAGAACGTGACCGCGGTGGGCACGTTGCTGTTGATCGCGAAGAGCTGACACATGACGAATTCGTGTCAATTGTCCGCTCTTCGGACTTTTTGCAACAGATGCTGCAGTGCGACGGTGGGAAAACCGTTGCCCCCAGGTGACACCGGGGGCTGCCCACCGCCCTTAGAACCTCACTTCAGCAGCGTTTCCCGCATGAACAGGATGGTGGCGTAGAACTGGAAATCGGCGTTTTCCTTGCGGGCGAAGCCGTGGCCTTCGTTCTCAGCGCGCAGGTACCAGACGGTGGTGCCATTGGCGCGGGCCTTGGCCACGATCTGCTCGGCCTCGGTCCAGGGCACGCGTGGGTCGTTCTTGCCCTGCACCACGAACATGGGCTTCTTGATCTTGTGCGCGTTGGTCAGGGGCGAGATCTGGTTGAGGAATTCACGCATCGAAGGGTCGCGCTCGTCGCCGTACTCCACACGGCGCAGGTCGCGCCGGTAGCTTTCCGTGGTTTCCAGGAAGGTCACGAAGTGGGAGATGCCCACGACGTCGATGTTGCCGGCGATGCGGTCGGCGTAGTGGGTGGCCACGGCCAGGCTCATGTAGCCGCCATAGCTGCCGCCGGTGACCAGCACGCGCGAAGCGTCCAGGTCGGGCTGCTGCGCAATCCAATCGAGCAGCGCGCCGATGTCCTTGACCGAGTCCTCGCGCAGCTTGCCGTTGTCCAGCGCCACGAAGGTCTTGCCGTAGCCGGTGGAGCCGCGCACGTTGGGCTGGATCATCGCAATGCCCAGTTCTTGCACGTAGTACTGGTTGCGCGCCAGGAAGCCGACCTTGGCCTGTGCCTCGGGGCCGCCGTGGATGTTGATCAGCACCGGGCGCTTGCCGGTGAACTTGGCCGGCGGGCGTGACATGAGGCCCGAGATGGTGCGGCCATCAAAGCTCTTCCAGCGGATGATCTCCTGTTCGCTGAAGGTGCTCACGTTCAGGTCGGGGTGCGCATAGGCCTTGGTCCACTGGGTGACCTTGCCGTTGGCCGCATCCAGCGTGTAGATCTGCCCCGGGCCGCGCGCGCCGTTCACTCCGAAGGCCGCCAGAGGCTGCTTCTTGTGGAAGCGCATGGCCCCCACGCTGCCCTCGGGCAGGCCGGCGTAGCGGCGCTCGGTGTAGCTGGGCACATTGAAGAAGCGGGGCTCGTCCTTGCCGTCGACGTTGACGGACACGGCCAGCAACTGCCCGCCTTCGCTCATGGCGGCACCGGCCACGTCCCAGGGAATATGGGCGGTGATGCGCTTGAGTTCGCCGGTCTTGAAGTCGAAGGTGGCCAATTCGCGGAACTCGCCGAAGCGGTCGGTGGCCACCAGAAGGCCGGAGCCATCGGGCAGGAAGCGCGAGGCGGCATGCACACCGCGCACGTTGGAGCCGGGCTCGGGCAGCACCTGGCGGCGCTGGCCAGTGGCCACGTCCAGCAGCCACACCTGGCTTTCGTTGGCCGAGATGTAACGGTTGACGATGAGGGTCTTCTCGTCCTTGCTCAGCGTGCCCGCGTTCCAGCCGGTGCCGGGCAACTCGGCCACCACCTTGATGTCGGAAGGATTCATCGGGTCCATGCTGCGCAGCACGGTGCTGATGGTGGCGCGGGTGCCGCCACGGGCCGTGCGGTCCAGGGGCACCGAGCTGAAGAGGAAACGGCCGCTCTGGGTGAACCAGGTTTCGAATGAGTGGCGCTCGTCCGGGTTGGTCAGCAGGGTGGACCGGCGCGAGGGCAAATCGAGCCGGTAGAGCTGCGAGACTTCATTGCCGCCGGTGGCCTGAGGGTAGATCAGGAAGCGGCCTTCCTTGGGCTCATAGTGGGCGGCGCTGACGGGCTCGGGGCCTTCGGTGAGGGCCTCCAGCTTGCCCATGGGCGCGGTCAAGCGGAACAGGTGCGTGACGCTGGAGCCCGGCGCACGGTGCGTGACGATCATCTCCGGCTTGGTGGGATGCCAGGTGACGAAGCCATGGCCGCGGAAGTCCGTGTATTTGTCCACCTGCGCCGCCAGCGAGGCCGGGATGGGCGGAATGCCTTGCACCAGCAGATTGGAGTTGGGCGCGATGACCGCGCTGCTGCCAGGCGCCGAGGTGGTGGGCGCGACGACCGCACAGGCGGACAACAGGACGGACAGGACAGATGCGAGGACCGGCAGGCCCAGGGTTCGCCACGGGGTGCGACTGCTCTTCATCAGAACGCTTCCTTTTCTGCTTCGAGGTAGGCCAGGCTGACGTACTTGCCGATGTTGCTGGCAAAGCCTTGCATGGTAGCGGCACGGGAGGCCACGCGAGGATCGGCCAGCACCATGGCCTTGGCCTGGGCTTCGGACTTTTCTTCCTTGACCGCACGCAGGCAGTTGTCCCAGATGCCACTCATGAAGACGCCATAGGCCGTGAGCAGTTCGCGCGAGGCCGAACCGTGACCGGGAACCCAGAGTTGGCCTTGGCCGGTGGCCTGTTGCAGCCGCTGGTAATAGGCGAGCGTGCCGGGGTAGCTACCGTCGTCCATGTTGGCGATGCGGTTGCCCATGGCGATGTCGCCCACGCAGGTGAGCCCGTCTTCCAGCACCTGCACGGACAGGTCAGACGGCGTGTGGGCCGTACCGTAGTGGTGCATCACGAAGGTAAGGCCGGCGAGCGCAAGGCGCTGACCATGAACCACGGCGCGGTTGGGTGCCACGATCTCCGTGCCCATGGTGGACTGGTTGGTCCAGCGTTCCATCAGGCCTTTCCATAGCGTGCCCTCGGTGCCCTTGATCTTGTCGATGGTGTGCGGCAGCGCATGAATGGGCAGATCAGCGCCATAGACCTTTGCGAAGGCGTGATTGCCCAGCCAATGGTCACCGTGGTAGTGGCTGTTGAAGACGGCCACCACCGGCTTGGTGGTGAGGTGGCGGATCATGCGGATGGCCATCTCTCCGATCTGCAGCGAGCAGCCGGAGTCCATCACCACCACGCCACCGGGACCGATGGCGAAGACGATGTTGGCCATCAGGCCGCGGTTCTCTGGGGTGGGGAAACCGTCCGGGGCTTCGATCATCCACACATGGGGGGACAGGCGCTTTGGCTCGCGGTCTGGGACTGGTGGCCCGAGGATGAAGTCATGCGCCTGAAGCGCCAAGGCCGGCGCGTCGACGAGGGCCGCGGTGGCTGCGGTGGCGGCCAGGCCGAGAGCGAGGGCTCGACGCCGGTTCATCATCACGAACAAATGCTCGCCTGGGCTTGACCCGCTGCCGGCCGAGGCGGGCCCAGGTGGGAGACCCTAGCGGTGCGCGGCAGGCAGCAAACGCTCGCCGGGATCCACTTCATCGCTTGCGTCCAGCTCGATGGCCACTTGCGTGCAAACAGCACGGCACAGGGTGGCCACGCGTTCACTTTGCAGGCGGTAATAGATCTGCGTGCCCTCTCGCCGCTTGGCCAGGATGCCGCTGCGGTACAAGGTGCCCAGGTGCTGGGACATGTTGGGCTGCGTGGTGTCGATGACGTCCAGGAGCTGCGAGACATTCTTTTCTTCCTGACACACCGCGCTGATGATCTTCAGACGGACCGGCGTGGCCAGGATGGAAAACAACTCGGCAGCCGACTCGAAGACGCGGTCTTCGCTCAGGTCAGCATCGTCCGATTCAGTTCTCGAGTTCATTGCGCGATTTTATTCGAAAGCAGTGATATGTGCAGGGTCACTTCTTCTGGGCGAAGCGGTAATGGTCGCGGTCCAACACCGCGGCGATGGCCGTGACTTCCTCCGGGAACAGACCCATGTTGAGTTCGGTGCTGCAGTAGTCCACCATGCCGCGCAGTAGGCCCGGGGTGTTGATCTTGCCGGTGGGCCGGTAGATGGCGCTGCCGTTTCCGCCCACGCGTCGAGTGTGGCACTCGGTGCACCGGTGCTCGGCAATCAGCTTGAGCCCCAGGGGCAGGTCGGCGTCCTTGAACAGCGGACTCAAGGTGGCGGCGGGTGCGGCAGAAGGTGCCTGTGCCTGAAGTCCCCCGGAGAAGAACAGCCCCAGGCACATTGCCGCCGCCCCCGCGGTTCGGCGCAACGATGGCAGGGCCAGGGTGGACAGAAGGCGGTTCATGACGGACTCCGGAGCGGTGAACAGCCTTGATGATCGCACCGCCGTGCCCCTTCGGGAAGGGTTTCCACGATGGTCAGAAACCACGCTCCTCGATAGATTCGCGCGGGCTGATATATAAATTTCTCAGATGCTTCGTCATCATCTGTCTTTAGAAGAGGCGGATGGGGCGGCAGATTCGCCCACAATCCGGGCCTTCAAACCAAGGAGAAGCACGATGACCGTTCGCCGTATTCTGGCCATCGCCGCGCTGGCGTTGGCCTCCTCCGGGGCCATGGCCCAAGCTGCGGCTCCCGCCGTGGATGTGAACCTGGCCCGCAACCTGGCGGCCACCTGTGCCAATTGCCACGGCACCAATGGGCAGGTGCGGGGCACGGATGTGAAGGGGCTGGCCGGCGTACCGGCAGCCAACATCGTGAGCCTGATGGCCGCCTACAAGGCCGGCAGCATCCCCAACACGACCATCATGCACCAGATCGCCAAGGGCTACACGGACGACCAGATCAAGCTGATCGCCGAGTACTTTGCCGCGCAGAAGCCTGCGGCTGGCCGTTGAATCACCGATCAACGGAACGCAAAGGAAGCACACCATGAGCAAGCACACGATTTCGCGCCGCCGCCTGTTGGCAGCCGGCTCTGCCCTCACGGGCCTGTCCCTGGCCGGTTGCGCCACCACCGATTCCGGCCCCTCCATTGGCCGCGTGGTGGTGGTGGGCGGCGGCTTTGGCGGCGCCACCGCGGCGCGCTACCTGAAGATGTGGGGCGGCAACATCGACGTCACGATGGTGGACCGCAACCCTCAGTTCGTCTCCTGCCCCATCTCCAACCTGGTGCTGGGCGGCTATCAACAGCTCAACGACATCACCGTGGGCTATGAGGGCCTGAAGGCCATGGGCGTGAAGGTGGTGCAGGGCGAGGTGGCCGCCATCGATGCCGCCGGCAAGAAGATTCGCCTGGCCGATGGCACGCAATTGGCCTATGACCGCCTGGTGGTGTCGCCGGGTGTGGACTTCATGAACGAAACCGTGGCCGGCTTGGCCACGCCGGCCGCACAGGCCAAGTTCCTGCACAGCTGGAAGGCGGGTCCGCAGACGGTGGCCCTGCGCAAGCAACTCACCGACATGCGCGACGGCGGCGTGGTGGCCATCTCCATCCCTAAGGCGCCCTACCGCTGCCCGCCTGGCCCGTATGAGCGCGCCTGCATGGTGGCGGCCTACCTGAAGGAGCACAAGCCCAAGAGCAAGGTGCTGGTGCTGGACGGCAATGCGGAAATCATTTCCAAGAAGGGCCTGTTCGAGAAGGCCTTCAAGGACCGTTACAGCGGCATCCTGGAGTACCGGCCAAATGCGGAGTTGAAGGAAGTGGACGCCGGCAACAACGTGGCCAAGCTGGAGTTCGAGGATGTGAAGGCCGACGTGATCAACGTGATCCCGCCGCAACGCGCCGGCGACATCGCGCGCAGCGCGGGCCTCATCAACGCCAACAACCGCTGGGTGACGGTGAACTGGCTGACGATGGAATCCACCGCCGCCGCGGGTGTGCACGTGCTGGGTGACGCCACGCTGAGCGCACCGGCCATGCCCAAGAGTGGCCACATGGCCAACCAGCATGCCAAGGTGGCGGCCGCGGCCATCATCAACCAGCTCAAGGGTCAACCGGTGAACACCACGCCGGTGGTGATGAACACCTGCTACAGCTTCGTGAGCAAGACCGAGGTGGTGCATGTGGCCTCGGTGCACCAGTACAACGCCGAGCAGAAGACCTTCCTGGCGGTCCCGGGCTCTGGCGGCGTGTCGGCTGCGGCCAGCGCGCTGGAGGGCCGCTATGCCATGAGCTGGGCGAACAACATCTGGGCCGACATGTTGGCCAAGGCCTGATCTCGGCTTTTTTGCTGCGCAAAAGGCGCCCCGCGGGGCGCCTTTTTTCTGCGGCCAACTCGGGGGCCCCTTCAGGCCATTTCAGGCAATGCCGGGGTTGCCTTCCATCCCCACCAGTTTGGGCGTGTTGATGCGCCGGGGCTTCACCCGTCCGCCCTGGGCCTTGAGCCATTGCTCCACCACATCCCACACGGGCTTGTTGCCGGCGCGGCTGGCCTCTTCGGCCACCGGTGCCCAGCCGGCCACCTTGTAGGTCTTGCCGGCTTCGATGAGCTGGCCCTTCAGGCGCATCTCGCTGATGCGGCTGCCCATCTTCTCGCCGGGGGTGCAGGTGTAGGTGAGCCCGCCCACGCGCACCATGTCGCCGCCCTGCTGGTAGTAGGGGTCGGGGTTGAAGAGGTTGTCGGCCACGTCCTCGAGGATGGTCTTGATCATCTCGCCGCTCATGTTGGTGAGCGTGGCGTAGGGGTAGGTGATGGCCAACTGGTCCATCATCAGTTCGCGCGTGATCACATCGCCCGGCAGCAGCGAAGTGCCCCAACGGAAGCCCGGTGAGAAGGCCAGGTCCGCACCTTGCACATCGATCAGCGCGTCACAGATGAGCTGGTCCCAGCTGCCGTTGAAGTTGCCGCGGCGGTAGAGCAGGCCGTCGGTGACGGCCAGCTTCTCGGCGAGCTTGGCTTCATAGGGTGCGCGGATCTTGTTGATCAGCGCGTCCATCGCAGGGTCGGCCTTGAGCTGATTCGCGAATATGGGCAGCAGGCGATAGCGGTAGTCGGTGACCTTGCCGCCCTTCACCTCGAAGTCCATCACGCCCAGGAACTTGCTGTTGCTGCCGGCGTTGGTCACCAGCGTGGTGCCGCCGGCGTTCTTCACCGGAATGGCCACCGGCAC
>JAIYCN010000009.1 GCA_027487995.1 Rubrivivax sp.
GAAAGGAAAAACTGCAGCCAACGGCGGCCTTCGTCCAGGGGACCTCAATAGCGGAAGTTCGCGGTGATCGCGAACACGTTGTTCTTGAACTCGGCCCCCGCGATCGGGGACGAATACTTGCGGTACTGATAGGAACCGCCGACGCGCACATTGGAGTTCACGGTGTAGATGGCCCCGAGCTCACCCTCGAAGAAGTCATCCGTCCGCCGGGCATACTCCAGACTGCGGAGACTCAGGCCGGCCTTGACCGCCCACTCGGCGGAGAGGGCGCTCGAGACCGAGCCACCGATCACGAAATTCTTCAGCTGCTCGCCCTGCGGGCTGGTGCTGAAGTCGTTCGAGAGGTTGAAATCGACGTTCGTCTTGGGGGAGACCTCGTAGGTGAAGCCCGACTCCACACCGAGCAGGGTATCGTCGCCACCGCGGTCCAGCTTGCGGGTGTTCAGACCGATCGCGAAGCGGCCCTTCAGCTTCGGGGAGAACTCACCGCGGGCACCGATGTTGAAGAAGTGGTCGGTGGAGTCCGAGCCGAGGTCGACGCGGTAGTCGCGGTAGCGGTAGCCCACGCTGAGATCGGTCTTGTTGGTCCACTTGTAGAAGAGATCGACCGGGATGCTGAGGCTGTCGGAATCGGTGAAGCCGCGGCGCTTGTAGTTCTCGTGGGAGAAGGTGATGCCCGCACCGATGCGGGTGAGCTGGGAGACCTCCACCTCAGTCGTGGCGCCGGTGTTGAACACATCCCGACGGATCAGCCCGCGCACGAAGGCGGAATTCTGGTTCTGTTCGGTGAAGCCCACGTCGAGCCCGAGCCGCATCTTCCCATCATCGAACACCGAGCGGAAATTGCCCGCGAAGAGGTTGGTGTTCAGGTTGCTGTTGTCCGAGTAGTTCGTGAACGTGTCGACCAGGCTCAGCACCCCCTGCAGCTGCGCGTTCTTGCCGAAGGTCAGGTCCACCCCGGGGGCGAACTCGAAGACCAGGTCGCTCTCGGCGCGGGCGGCGAGCAGCACGTTGTCGTCGGAGCGCACCCCGAGCTTGCCCGTCAGGAACAACTCGGCGCCATCGCCGATCGCCATGAAGGGGGCCGCCTGCACAGCGGCCGCCAGGCAGGCGGAAACGAGGGTGGTTCGGAGGGTGAAGTTCATGGTGTGGTGAAGCTCTGGGACGAAGACGAACGGCGGGCGGCTACAAAAGGAAAAGAAAGAAGCGGGCTATGGGAGAAATAGCCCAAAGATTTACACGGATACCCGAGGCACCCAGCAAACTAGGGAAGTCCCTCCACTCCCGCAGGAAAAACTCCACCCCACCGTCAGGCAAGCGTTTTCTTCCGTCCCCTGATCCAGCCCAAAGCCCCTCGCCAACGATCGCAAATCAGGGCAATTCGCTGACTAGGAGATGGTTATACTCAAGCAAGAGAGTTGCGCCAGGGAGGAAAATTCTGACAAACGCGACAGGTTTGGTCTTTTGAAGCGCCAGCCGGTCGCTACGTAGAAACCCGCACGCGGCCCGCTCAGGCGGTGGCGCGCCCGCGCAGGACGCGCTCCAGTTCGCCGGAGAGGCGCTCGTTCTGGGCCGCGCTGCCGACGGTGACCCGAATCCATTCCGGCAGGCCGTAGGACTTCACGGGCCGCACGATGACGCCGCGGGCCTGGAGGGCGCGGAAGACGCCGTCGCCGTCCCCGACCTTGACCAAAATGAAGTTGGCGACGCTCGGGACCTGCTCGAGGCCCAGCCGCGTGAAGGCGGCTCCCAATTGGTCCAGGCCCGCGCGATTCTCCCGCGCGCAGCGGGCCGGAAACTCCGCATCCTCCAGCGCCCCCAGCGCCGCCGCCTGGGCGATGGCGTTGACGTTGAAGGGCTGCCGCACGCGCTGCAGCAGGCCGGCCAGCTCCGCCCCCGCGTAGCCGTACCCGATGCGCAGCGCGGCGAGGCCGTGGATCTTCGAGAACGTACGCAGGCCGATGACCTTGCGCCCCTCCGCCAGCAACGGCCGGAGGTCCGGCGGATTCTCCAGGTAATCCGCATAGGCCTCGTCGATGACCGCGACCACATGGGGCGGCAGCGCGCGCACGAACGCGAGGAGTTCCTCCGCGCCGTTGGCGGTCCCCGTGGGATTGTTGGGGGAACAGACGCACACGAGCTTCGTGCGCGGCGTGATCGCGGCCGCCATCGCCGGCAGATCGTGCCGCCAGTCCCGCAGCGGCACCTCCACGGCGCGCGCCCCGAAGAGCAGCGTCACGAGCTTGTAGACGACGAAGGCGGGATTCGCCATCACCACCTCGTCGCCCGGGCCGAGGAACACGTGGCCCAGCAATTCGATGATCTCATTGGAGCCGTTGCCGACGACGAACTGCTCCGGCGCCAGGGCGTGCACCGCGGCGAGCCGGTGGCGCAGCTCGTAGCACCCGCCGTCCGGATAGAGTTCCCCCTGGGCCAAGGCCCGGGTCGCGGCCGCGACCGCCCGGGGGGAAGGGCCGCAGGGATTCTCGTTCGAGGCCAGCTTCAGGATGCCGGCCGGATCGAGCCCCAACTCCCGCGCCACCGTCTCGATGGGCTTGCCCGGCTCATACGTGGGCTGGGTGAGCACCGCGGGCCGGACGAGGGCGGAAAGTTGCATCCCGCGACTGCAGCACGAACGCGGGCTCCCGCGGAAGCCCAAATTGCGCGCCGCCCGGCGTGGCCCGGCGCCGCCCTTCCCTTCCGCTCAGGGCTGTAGCACCCGGATCTTGATGTTCCGGTACCAGCAGTCGTCGTTGTGGTAGGTCAGGAGGATGTGGCCGTCGATCTTGTCGCCGAAGCCGGCCTCCTGCTTGAACTTGCTCCGCGCGATGCCCGCCTTGACCTCGGCGCTGCCCAGCTCGAAGGCCAGCACCTGCCGGCCATTCAGCCAATGCTCCACGCGCTGGCCGCGGACCACCAGGCGCGAGGTGTTCCACTCACCCGGCGGCCGGAGGGGCTTGTCCGCGGCCGGCGCCAGCACCTCGTAGAACGAGGCCGTCTGCCGCTGCGGCCCCAGCTTCCCGTCGGGGTGGCCGGCGTCGTCGATCATCTGGTACTCCGGGCCCGGCGACTTGGGGCGGTCCTCGGTCACGAGGTACTTCAGTCCGTTGTTGCCCTTGGCGAGCAGCTTCCAATCCCAGCTCAGCTCATAGTCGCGGAACTTGCGCGCGGTGATCGGTTGGTCGCCCTTGGCGTTGGGGAGGCAGTGCAGCATCCCGTCGACGATCTCCCAGCCCTTGATCGGCTCGGACGCCGGCTTCCGGTAGGCGCGCCAGCCGGTCCAGGAGCGGCCGTCGAAGAGCAGTTCCCACCCGGCCTTCCGCTCCTCCGGGGTAAGGGTGTTGTCGGCGGCGGGGGCCAGGCTGGCGGAAAGCGCGAGGGTCAGGACGAGGGCGAGGGGTTTCATACGCGGACGCACGCTGGCGGATCCGCCGGGCGATGAGAAGCCCGGAGATGCGCCGGGCCCCGGAAACGGCTTGTCCCCTCCGGCGGGGCGCGTACCCCTTGGCCTTCCGTGAGCCCCTCCCCGCCCCCGCCCGTCGTCGTCCGCGGCCTGAGCAAGGCCTACGCCGGCAAACCGGCTGTGCGCGGGGTGGACCTCGAGGTCGCCGCGGGGGAAATCTTCGGCCTGCTCGGACCGAACGGCGCGGGCAAGACCACCACCGTGGAGTGTCTCGTCGGCCTGCGGGCGCCCGACGCCGGCGAGGTCCACCTCTGCGGGATCGACGCGCGCCGCCACCCTGACGCCATCCGCCAGCGCCTCGGCGTCGCCCTGCAGAGCACGGCCCTCCCGGACCGGATGACGCCGCGCGAGGCGTTGAGACTGTTCGGCCGGTTCTACGCCCGCCAGCGGCCGGAGGAGGAACTCCTCGCGCGCTTCGGCCTGACCGCGCAGGGCGACCAGGCGTTCGATCGCCTCTCGGGCGGGCAACGGCAGCGGCTCGCGCTCGCCCTCGCCTTCGTGAATGAACCCGCGGTGGTGTTCCTCGATGAACCCACCACCGGCCTCGACCCCCAGGCGCGCCGCGACCTGCACGCCCTGATCCGCGGCCTGCGGGACGACGGCTGCGCCGTCGTGCTCACCACGCACCTGCTGGATGAGGCCGAGACGCTCTGCGACCGCGTGGCGATCATCGACCGCGGCCGCGTCGTCGCCACCGGGAGTCCGCGCGACCTCGCGGCCGGCTCCCGCCGCCGCCAGGCCGTGACGCTCCGCGCCCGCGGTCCCCTCGCCCCCGCACGCCTCGCCGCCTTGCCCGGCGTGAGCGCCTGGGAGGCGCGGCCGGACGGCGGCAGCTTCGAGACGGAAGATCCCGCCGCGACGCTGGCCGCGCTGGCCCCGCTCCTGGCGGCGCCCGGGGTGGAGTTGCTCGAACTGCAGGTGCGCCGGGCTTCGCTTGAGGACGTGTTCCTGCAACTGACCCGGGAGGAACCCCGATGAACGCCCTCCTCGCCCATCTGGGCATGTCCCTGCGGCTGCATTTCCGGAACCGGATGGCGCTGCTGTACGGCTACCTGTTCCCGGTGGTCTTCCTGATCGCCTTCTACGTGCTCTACCGGCA
>JAIYCN010000242.1 GCA_027487995.1 Rubrivivax sp.
CTGCCCGATGGCGGCGTCATGGTGCAGGGGGACCCGGACCTGTTGAGCGAGGCCCTGGGCAACCTCATTGACAACGCGCTTCGATATGGGGCCAGCGGCGGGGTGGTGCGCATCGTGGTGGACGCTCTTGGCCCCGCGCTACGGGTGGAGGACGAGGGCCCCGGCATCGCGGTTGATCAGCGTGCATCCATGATGGAGCGCTTCGTTCGTGGCGCGCGACCTGACCAGGGCCCGGGGACAGGACTGGGGCTGTCCATTGCGCAGGAGATTGCGGTGCTGCACGGTGGGTCCTTGGAGCTGGACACGACGGCTGCGGGCGGCCTGTCGGCCTCGATGATGCTCAGACCAGCAGACCCTTCTTCTCGATGAAGCCGATCACCTGGTCCAGCCCCTGCTGGGTGCGCAGGTTCGTCATCACATAGGGGCGCTTGCTCTCGGCCTGCGGGCGCATGCGCTCGGTGTCGGCCTTCATGATGTCCAGGTTCGCGCCAACCAGGGGCGCCAGGTCGATCTTGTTGATCACCAGCAGGTCGCTCTTGGTGATGCCCGGGCCACCCTTGCGCGGAATCTTCTCGCCACCGGCCACATCGATCACATAGATCGTCAGGTCCGAGAGTTCAGGGCTGAAGGTGGCCGCCAGGTTGTCGCCGCCTGATTCGATGAAGACGATGTCGGCGTCGGGGTACTGGGCCAGCATGCGGTCCACCGCCTCCAGGTTGATGGAGGCGTCCTCGCGGATGGCGGTGTGCGGGCAGCCGCCGGTCTCCACGCCCATGATGCGCGCGGGCTCCAGCGCACCGGCCACAGTGAGAAGGCGCTGGTCTTCCTTGGTGTAGATGTCGTTGGTGATCACGACCAGGTTCCAGCGCTGGCGCATGGCCTTGCACAGCATCTCCAGCAGGGTGGTCTTGCCGGACCCCACCGGGCCACCGATGCCCACGCGCAGGGGCGGATGCTTCTTGGTGCGGCCGGGGATGTGGTGCAGGTGGGGCATGGTGATGGGCTCGGTTGACTGTGTGTGCTGGGTGCGGAAATGGTTCAGGAACGGAACAAGCGGGAGTACTGCTGCTCGTGTTGGGCACTCAGGATGGCCAGGCCCGGGGCGAAGGCTTGTGCGTCGGTGATGTTGCTGTTGAGCGCTTCGTCCACCGCTGCGGGCAGCGCATCGGCCAGGGCCTGCAGCACGCGCTGGCCTGCGGATTGGCCCAGTGGGATGCACTTGATGGCCGCCTGCACCAGGTTCTCGGCCCAGCCGAAACCGTGGGCCAGCAGCACGTCGCGCAGGTCGGCCCCGCTGAGTGCGCCCGCCAGCGCGAAAGCCACGGGCCAGGTGGGCGCGGGATGCAGGGCCCTCAGCATTTCCACGCGCGGGTCATCCGGTGCGCGCTGGCGCAGCCAGTCGGCCAGTGAGCGGCCCATCTGCTCGGCTTGCAATCGAAGCTCGCGCGATTCGCGGGTGTGCAGGACCCAATCGTTGGCGGCCTTCACGGCCTTCAGGGCGGTCGGTGCTTCTGGGCTGTCCATCATGAAGGCCGCATGCGCGCGCGCTACCGCAGGCCACTCCGATCGCACCAACACAAGTTGAAGCTGGTCCTGCAGCCACCGCGCGGCGCTGGCTTCGTCTGTCACCAGGCCCGCGTCCACCGCGGCCTCCAGCCCTTCGGAATAGCTGAACCCCCCAACAGGCAAGGCGGGAGAGGCCAGCCACATCAACTGCAGAAGGGTGCGGGAGGGTGCGGACACGGGGGCGTTGTTTGGCACTGCGGCGCCGTCAGTGGTCGTGACCGTGGCTGCAACCGGGGCCGTGGGTGTGGTGATGCGCGTGATCATGGGCGTGACCATGTGAATCACCATGCGCGTGGGAGCTCCCTTGAGAACTTCCATGCGAGTGCCCCATCAGCGCACCACGCCCGTAGGCACCGCCTTCGGGCTCGAAGGGCTCGCGCACCTCCTCCACAATCAGATGCAAGCCCTGCAGCATTTCCGCCAGCACCGGGTCGGGTTCCAGCTTCAGGGCATCGGGCAGCAGTTCCAGCGGCACATGGCGGTTGCCCAGGTGGTAGGCCCCGCGCATCAGGTCGAAGGGCGTGCCGTGCTGCGCGCAGATGCGCACCTTCAGCAGCGTCTGCGACTGCGCCACCACGCGCCGCATCGAACCGTCTTCGGCCACCAGCACATCGCCGCCGCGCACCACGCTGCCGCGCGGCAGGAACACGGCCAGGCGAACGCCATCTGAATCCAGGGCCTCAAAGCGGCTCTTCTGCCGCGTGTCCCAGTCCAGCTCCACTGTGGGCAGGCGCTTCATCAGCACCGGTGCCAGTGAGGGCCGGCTCATCAGCTTGTCGACGGTCAGCATGCGGCTCTTGATCTTTAGTTTGCTCTTCTTCCTGGTGGTGACTGATGCGGCTGTCCAGTGGAACTGCCCATCGCACAGCAAATTCTGCTTCCAGCGGATTCAGTATCTCCAAACGTGGAATGAAGCTCGGACTTATTGCGCTGCTCTCGGCGCCCAGCTCCCGGGATCCGAGCACCTGGTAAGAGCGATTTTTCATCATTGCATCATCCCGTTAATTGAATTGGTCATTTTTATTTCAGGAGGACATGAGCCAATGGAAGCAAACTCAAGCGGCTCCATTTTGGACTAGTTTGTGCCTAAGCCGAGGCCGATTGCAATGGTTTGGATCGGATCCGCGTAAATAAAGAAATCCATCGATTAAATTGGGATAAAATGTCACTAAAAGTGTCTTTTAAAACAGTCGAAGAGCGGGATCTCAACTTTATTGACGCGCTCCTACCGGAATTGTCCGCTCCGTACATCCGGGCGGATGTGCCTCATTGCTACTTCACCGGAGGCGATCTGTCCCACACGTCCAAGCCGTACGGATTGGTCCTCGTCGACGGAGAGCAGCTGATGGGCGGTATGTGCGTCGCCGATAAAAAGGCCATCAATCGACCGGCAGGTATTCCTTCAAAAAGCAACTCAATTTTCATTTTGAGCGTCAATTTTAAAAAGTTACATCACGTCAGTTCGGAAGCCGAAAGGGCGGATTGTGGCGGCTGAGGTGATCAGTCTGGGCGCTGACATTGACTGGGGACCGGTGGGTCAGGACC
>JAIYCN010000251.1 GCA_027487995.1 Rubrivivax sp.
GATCCGGGCGGCGCAGAGCCGGCCGGGCGCGAGCGGGGTCTCAAGGGCGCGCGGGAGGGTCCGGCGCGGCGTGCCGTCGGGTCCGGGCAGGAGCCGCACGCGCACCTCGTAGGTCAGCCCCGGGGCGCCCAAGTGGCGGGCCAGCGCCTCATTGCCGAGGCGCGCCGTCCGGGCCGCGTCGGTCGCGGGCAGCGGGTCGAGCGACTCGACCTGACCCTCGAGGTAGCCGTGTTCCGTGACCGCGAGGCCGATCGGGCTGAGGCGCACCGCCTGTCCGGGCCGCACGAGGGCGAGCTCCGCCGGGGGCACGTAGAGCACCGCGGTGAGGGCGCCGGGGGTCGCGTCCGCCACGAGGGCGCCCGCGGCCTCGACCTGGGTCTCGATGCGGCCGAGGACGGCCCAGAGCAGGCCCGCGGCGATCACCGCGCCGGCGGCGGCGAGGGCGAGCCAGCGCCGCGGGTTGGTGACGACCAGCGCCTGGTCCAGCTGGTCGGGCGAGTTGAGTTCCGCGAGCGCGGCCTCGCGGAAGAGGTTGCCGGGGGAGGGGGCGGCCATCGGGAAAAGGGGGGGGGCAGGGAGGGTGCCGCGGGGGGCGCGGCGGGATTCAGGGGGCGGCGGGTTTCACCCCAACGGCGAAGTAAACCGCGCCGAGGATCAGGAGGAAGCTCACCGCGTAGTTCCAGGTGAGTTTCTCCCCCAGCACCAGCCAGGCGAAGGCGACGAACACGCCGAGGGTGATCACCTCCTGCATCACCTTCAGCTGGTAGCCCGTCATCCCGTTGGCGTAGCCGATGCGGTTGGCGGGCACCATCAGCAGGTATTCGAAGAAGGCGATGCCCCAGGAGACGAGGATCACGAACCCGAGCGAGCGGCCCTCGAAGAACTTGAGCTTCAGCTGGCCGTACCAGGCGAAGGTCATGAAGAGGTTCGAGGCCAGCAGCAGCAGGAAGGTCTTCACGAGGGTCGGTCAGCCGGCGTCCGGCGGGTAGTAGGACTGAAACCAATCGACGAAGCGGCGCAGGCCCTCCTCGAGCGGCACCCGCGGCGTGAAGCCCACCTCCGCCTGGATGCGCGTGAGGTCGGCGCCGGTCTCGAGCATTTCGCCCGGCTGCGGCGGGAGCAGTTCGACCTCCGCCTTCCGTCCCAGCAGTTCCTCCAGCATCTGGACGAACAGCAGCGTCTCGACCGGCCGATTGTGGCCGAGGTTGTAGATGCGGTACGACGGCCGCGGCGGGACCGCGGGCGGGTACAGCAGAACCTTCACCACGCCGTCGACGATGTCGTCCACGTAGGTGAAGTCCCGCCGGTTGCGCCCGGCGTTGTAGAGCGGGAGCGGGCGGCCCGCGCGGATCGCGCTGGCGAAGAGCGTGGGCGCCATATCCGGCCGGCCCCAGGGCCCGTAGACCGAGAAGAAGCGTAGCCCGGTGATGTTCAGGCCGTGATTCAGCGCGTAGCTGTGGGCCATCAGCTCGTTGGCCTTCTTGGTGGCGCCGTAGTACGAGACCGGCTGGTCCGTCACGGCGTCCTCGCGGAACGGCGCCACCGTGCCCGCGCCGTAGACGCTGCTGCTGGAGGCGAACACCAGGTGGCGCGGCGGCGTGCGGCGGCAGGCCTCGAGCACCGTGGCGAACCCCTCGAGGTTGCTCCGCGTGTAGGCCGGCGCGTGCGTCATGCTGTGCCGCACCCCGGGTTGCGCGGCGAGGTGCACCACGTAGTCGGGCCGCCAATGCGCCACCAGCGCGGGAAATTTCTCCGCATCCGCGCAGTCGGCCTGCACGAACCGGCAGCCCTCCACGCCGGCGAGGCGCTCCACCCGCGCCCGCTTCAGCGCCGGATCGTAGTAGGCGTCGAGCGAGTCGACGCCCAGGACCTCGCACCGGCCGGTCTCCGCCAGGCGGCGGGCGACGTGGTGGCCGATGAATCCGGCGGCGCCGGTGACGAGGACCTTCATCGCGCGGGTGATAGGCTCCGGCGCGCAAAACGCCAGCCGGGTTTTGGGCGTCCGCGCGGCCGCCGCGGGATTTTGGGAAAGTTTTCGAAAAGGGCGCTTGATCGCCGGAAGCGCGGCCGTTTACTGCGGGGCGATTTTGTTTTCCCACCCGTTCACCGCATGACGATCAAAGCCTACCTGAAGCCTCACTGCGGCTGGTCCAACGGTGTCCGCGCCATCCTGCGGAAACACAGCCTGCCCTTCGAGGACATCGACATCATTAACCACCGCGAGAACTACGCGGAAATGGTGCAGAAGTCCGGCCAGCCGCTCTCCCCCTGCGTGGAGATCGACGGCGTGATGCTCGCCGACGTCTCCGGCGAAGAGGTGGAGAATTACCTGCTCAGCAACGATCTCGTGAAACCGACGGACGTCCCCACGGACGTCCCGACGAACGCGGGTTGCTCCGACGCGGAGCACGCCAAAATGGCCACCAAAACGATCCGCTTCTTCTAATTCTTCTGCGAGAGCTCTGCGCAATTAATACTTCCCCGGGCCGCTCTCGCCTCCGCCGAGACCGGCCCTTTTTTTGCTTCAGACGCCTCCAGCTTCCGCCTCCACCTCCTTTTCCGCCGCAATGAATCCCGCTCCCGCCACGCCTCCGCCCGCCCC
>JAIYCN010000079.1 GCA_027487995.1 Rubrivivax sp.
GACGGCGGTGAAGCGTGGGGACTGGGCTTGCAGCGTAGCGTCCCAATTGACGAGGGGGCTGGTGGCCGATGATGTGCCTTTGACCGCGGCCTGTGGCTGTGCATGGGACTGCGTATGTGACTGCGTATGTGACTGCGCCTGCCCAACAGCCACCACCACCCGCAGCGTGGGGCATTGCGCGCGCACCTGCAGGATGGAGGCCATCGAGGATTCGTCGGCAATGGCGGCCACGGCTTCAGAATCTTGAAGGCGGTACTCAAGGGCCTCGGGACCGAAGAGCATGGACAGCGGCATGGCCACCACACCCATCTGGTACAGCGCGATGTGGGAAACCGCCGTTTCGATGCGTTGGGGCATGACCACCGCCACACGGTCCCCGCGCTTGACGCCCATCGTCTTCAGGGCGTTGCTCAGCCGGTTGGCCTGCCCCTGCAGAGCGCCGTAGGTGCAGTGGGCGACCGGGCCCTGGTCAAACGCCGACTCGGTTTCCTGGATGATGGCCACGGCCTGCGGTGTTTGCCGTGCCCAGCGCCGGCTGCAGACCTCGGCGATATTGAAATGCTCGGGCACCTGCCAGCGGAATTGCCCATGAAGGATGGGATAGCGGTCGTTCATGGTGGCCAAGGTGCAGTCGATGGGGTGGCGCGCGTGATGGAGGGAATACCGTAGCGGTCGATCGCAGGTCAGGCCTTTGCCTCGGCCAACCGGTGCAGGCCATCACCGGTGACGCGGCAGATGCGCCAATCGGGCATCACCGTGGCGCCGACCTTTTGATAGAACGCGATGGCGTTGGCGTTCCAGTCCAGCACGCTCCATTCAAACCGGCCGCAGCCCCGATCGCGCGCCATGGCGGCCAGGCGCACCAGCAGCGCGCGGCCAACGCCCCGCCCTCGGTGCGCAGGCTGCACATAGAGATCTTCGAGGTAAAGACCGGGCTTGCCCAAGAAGGTGCTGAAGTTGTGGAAGAAGAGCGCAAAGGCGATGACGGAATCGCCCTCTTCCACAACCAGGCATTCCGCAGCGGGGCGGTTACCGAAAAGATGCTCGGCCAGGCTTTCCGGCGTGACCTCCAGCAGGTGCGTGAGTTGCTCGAATTCGGCCAGTTCACGGATGAGACCCACGATGGCCGGTGCGTCTTCGGGGTGGGCGTTGCGGATGTTCATGACCGGGATTTTCAGCGCAGGCTGGCGGTGTGCAACACCATGCCGCCGTACTGGGCCACGGTGTCATCCGCCGTGAGTAGCCGCAAGGGTTCCTGGAGCGCCTGGGCAATGAGCAATCGGTCGAAGGGGTCCTGGTGCAGATTGGGCAGATCGACCACGCCAGCGGCATGCTGCGAGGTGATGGGCAACTCTTCAAAACCGCTGGGCTCAATGGCTCGCGCGATGGCAACGGGGTCTGCGTCGATCTTGCCCAGGCGCGCCTTGATGGCCACCTCCCAGATGGAAGCCGATGAGATGTAGACCGCATCGGCGGCATCGAGCAGCTGGCGAGCCGGCGCCTTGAGCTGGCGGGAGCCAGCCAGGATCCACAGGAAAACATGGGTGTCGAGCAGGAGACGCATCAGCGGCCCTCAAAACCGGCCAAGACCTCCGGCGGCAAGGGCTCGTCGAAATCAGCCCCGATGCGGATCTGCCCCTTGAGGAGCCCATAGCGCACCACGCGGCGCGGTGGCTGCAACGCCGTGATCCGCGCCAGAGGCTTGCCATGGCGGCTGAGGACCACATCGTCGCCTGCGGCGGCCTGGTCCACCAAGCGAGACAGTTGGGTTTTAGCGGCGTAGATGTTCACCGGCTCGCGAACTACAGGTGAATCTTCGTCGTTGGAGATTATCATCTAACTAAGTCTAGTCTGAATTTCAGAGCATGTCGACTGGTCAAGTCTTGTCGCGGTGTTCGGGTGGGACCCTGTTCGCGGGCCGACTCAGACAGTGACCTCGGGCAGCAACCGTCCGCCTTTCAGGGCATCCCAGTGCACGCGAGCCTGCGGCAGCAGCCACTGCGCGCCATAGCGGCAGCGCTCCAAACGGCCCTGAACCCAACGGTCCACATTTGACGAGTCCTCGGCGATGGCCTCAATCGGCGTGCCAGCTTGGGCGGCTTGTTGGGCGGCCGCACGCGCGGCAGCGGCGAAGGCCCAGGCCAGGGCCAGATAGCCCATCGCGGCCAGGGCATCATCACTGACCGCCAGCACCGATTGGCGCCCCTCCGCGGACCTGGCCTGCAGGTCACGCAGGCCTTCACGCGCCGCCTGCACCTGCTCGCGCAGTGCCGTTGTGATGTCGTCCAGGCCGGTCAACAGATCCAGACTGGCAGCCTCGGATTCGCACTCACGCAGGAAGACCTCCAGCGCGCGGCCCTCATCACTGAGCACCTTGCGCTGAACCAGATCGATGGCCTGAATCTCGTTGGTACCCTCGTAGATCATGGCGATGCGCGCGTCGCGCAGCGTCTGCTCGATGCCGTACTCCCCCACATAGCCGTAGCCGCCGAATACCTGCAGCGCGCGGCTGGCACCGGCGAATCCTTCGGCCGTGCATTGGGCCTTGACGATCGGGGTGAGCCACGCCGCCAGTGCGGCCTGTTCTGCGCGCCTGTGCGCGTCTGCGTGATGGACAGACTCGTCCAGTGCCATGGCCGCACGGTACGCAATGCAGCGAAGGGCCTCGGTAGTGGTCTGCAGGCGCAGCAGCGTGTGGCGCATGGCCGGATGCCGCGCGATGGGGCCACCACCTTGCACGCGTTCATGGGCATAGCGCCACGCATTCTGCGTAGCCATCTCCAGATGCCCCAAACCCTGCAGGCCCACATGCAGACGCGCGCTGTTCATCATCAGAAACATCGCGGCCAAACCGCGGTGTCGCTCGCCCACCAGCCAACCTGTGGCGCCCTCATAGCGCATGGCACAGGTGGCGCTGCCGTGGATGCCCATCTTGTGCTCGATGCCTTCACAGACCATGGAGTTGCGTGTGCCATCGGGGCGCAGCTTGGGCACCAGGAACAGGCTGATGCCACGGGTGCCCTCGGGCGCGTCGGGTGTGCGGGCCAGCACCAGATGCACGATGTTGGGCGTGAGGTCGTGTTCACCGCCGCTGATGAAGATCTTGTTGCCGCAGAGCTGCCAGGTACCGTCCGATTGCGGCAGTGCCTTGGTGCGCAGCACGCCGAGGTCGCTACCCGCGCCCGGCTCGGTCAGGGCCATCGCGGCCAGGGTGCGGCCGGTGGCAATGCCCTGCAAGTAGCGCGCCTTCAGCTCCTCACTGCCATGGGCCTTGAGGGTTTCATAGGCGCCGTGCAGCAAGTCGGGGTACATGTTCCAGGCGTGGTTGCAGGCGTCCAACATTTCGCGCATGGCCGCATCCAGCAGCAGAGGCAGGCCTTGTCCGCCCCATTGCGCTGAACAGGGCAGCGCCGGCCAGCCTCCTTCCACGAAGGCGGCATAGGCCTGCACGAAGCCTTGCGGCGTGTGCACCGAGCCGTCTTTCGAATGCGTGCAACCCTGAACGTCACCGCTGGCGTTGAGCGGCAGCAACACCTCTCGTGCGAAGCGAGATGCTTCCTGCAGGACTGCATCAGTGGTTTCGATGTCCACCTCCGCGAAGGCACT
Source organism: Rubrivivax sp. (assembly GCA_027487995.1). Lineage (GTDB taxonomy): Bacteria > Pseudomonadota > Gammaproteobacteria > Burkholderiales > Burkholderiaceae_C > RFTU01. The sequence goes on from JAIYCN010000079.1 coordinate 3,607, forward strand.
GCAGGCTGCCCACGACTGCGGTGCGCCCAGCACACGCTCAATCACGAAATGCATGTCGCGCAAGGGGACTTGGTAGTCGTAGGGCATGGCTCAGTGGCGAAGTTGAAACAAAACGAGGCCCCAGGCGGCAGCCTTGGGGCCCCGGGGACCGTTGGAAGTGCAGTGGTCTACTCAGCGCGGCTCTAGCTTCCAGTCGCCGTTGACGACCTTCATCACCACACCGGTGTCAGGCCGGTAGCCCCAGTGGTCATCGGGCGTGAAATCGAGCACACCATGGGTGACGGCCAGGGCAGGCGTGGTCTCCAGGGCTTCCTTGAGAGCCGCACGGAACTCGGGGGTGCCAGGCTTGGCCTTCTTCAGCGCCACCGGCACCACCTTCTCCAGCATCAAGTACACATCGTAGGAATGCGCCGCAAACTGATTACGGGTTCCGGCGCCATGGGTTTTTTCGTACTCGGCAATGAACTTCAGGCCCAGCGGCTTGCTGGGATGGTTGTCGGGCAACTGCTCGGCCACCACCACGGGGCCAGCGGTAACGAACGTGCCTTCGACCGCCTTGCCACCCACCCGCATCAGGTCGCGCGTGGCCGCTGCATGCGTTTGATAGAACTTGCCCTTGTAGCCACGCTCGACGATGCCCAACTGCGGCATGGCCGCGCCGGAACCCGAGGCGACCACCACCACCGCGTCGGGGTTGGACGAGGCGATCTTCAATGCTTGCGCGGTGACGCTGGTGTCCGCACGCGCGAAGCGCTCGGTGACCGTCATGCGAATGCCGGCCTTCTCGAGCAAAGGTGCGAGGGCCTGCAGCCACTGCTCACCATAGGCGTCCGTGTAGCCGATGAAGCCCACAGTCTTCACGCCGTTCTTCACCATGTGACCCACCATGGCATTGGCCATCACGCCGTTGCTTTGGGGCATGCGAAAGCTCCAGGCGTCCTGACCTGGGGGCAAGCCAATGGGAGACAACACCAGTTGCGGTGTCTTGCTTTCCATGGCCACGGCGGCCATGGCGATACCCACCGGCGTGGCGCCCGAGCCTACGATCACGTCCACCTTGTTCTCCGTAACGAAGCGACGCGCGTTCTGCGTGCCCTTGGTGGGGTCGGTGGCGTCGTCCAGGATGACAACATTGAGCTTCTCACCGGCCACGGTGGCAGGCCACATCTTCACACCGTTGCTCATGGGAATGCCCAAGCCGGAGGCCGGGCCGGTCATGGGCACGCTCACGCCGATGGTGATGTCGGCCATGGCGGCACTGCTCAGGCCCGCGCCAAGCGCGAGGGTAGCCAGCACCGACAAAGCGGCGCGGCGGGCTTTCAGGTTAGTCTTCATCGTGTGTCTCCTGTGGGTGATGTGAGGCGTTGAGAGAGAAACGCAGGCCGCTCTTGCGTGGCGGCTGTCAGTGATTGATTTCAGTGCGTGGCTTCCGTGTTTTCGACGAGCAGCGCAATGCCCTGCCCGCCACCAATGCAGGCCGAGGCCACGCCCCAACGTGCGCCGATGGCCTTGAGCTGACGGGCTACGGTGAGGGTGAGGCGCACGCCGGTGGCCGCCAAGGGGTGCCCCAGGGCAATGGCCCCGCCATGCACGTTCAGCCGGTCCAGCGGGAGATCCAACTCGCGCGCCACAGCCAGCGTCTGTGCGCCCTGCGCTTCGTTGATCTCGAAGCGGGCGACATCCGACAGCGCCAGCCCTGCGCCCTGCAACAACCGGCGAATGGCCGGTGCAGGCCCGATGCCCATGAGCTCGGGCGGCACGCCCACCACCGCCGCGGCGGCCACACGCCCCAAGGGTTGGCGGCCTGTGCGCTGCTGCCAGGCCTGCGCTGCTTCCGCGTGAGCGACCACCGCTGCAGCCGCTGCGTCGGTGAGGGCCGAACTGTTGCCCCCGGTTTGCACACCATCGGGGAACACGGTGCGAAGACCAGCCAGCACCTCCACGGGTGTGGGCCGCGGGTGCGTGTCGCGGTCGGCCACCTTGTTCTTGCCACTGAGCTTCAGGCGACGGCTTTTGTAGCCGGGAAGTTCGAACACTTCGTCGGCAACCGGCGCGATTTCACCAGCCAGCCAGCCGCTCTCCTGCGCGGCCACGGCACGCTCGAAAGACAAGGCCGCGAAGGCATCAACATCAGCGCGGCTGATCCCATACTGCCGGGCCAAATTCTCGGCCGTCATGATCATGGACACGGCTGCGGGGTCGTTGAGCGCCTCCCACATGTAATCCTTGAAGGCCACGGGCGCACCCAAGCGGAAACCACCACGGTGATCAAAGGCAGCAATGGGGTTGCGCGTCATGGACTCGGTGCCCACGACCAGCGCGGTGCTGGCTGCGCCCGTGGCTATTTGTTCTGCGGCCTGGCGGAACAACTCAAAGCCCGTCCCGCAAATGCGCTGCACCATCAGCGCGGGCACTTCCACCGGCACACCGGAATACAGACCAATGTGGCGTGGCACATAGAACTGATCGAAACCACCCGGGGCCATGTTGCCGGCCAGCACCGAATCCACCTCAGTGGCGGCCACCCCACTGCGCGCCAGTGCCGCCCGCGCAGCCTTGATGCCCAGATCGATGGGGTTGGCGTCGGCGAAGGCGCCCATGTAGTCCACCATCGGGGTGCGCACCCCATCAAGGATGAAGACACCTTCGAAGCGTTGAAACAAACCGGAACTCATGCGTGCGTTTCTTTCCGCGTTTCAGCGCAAGGTGACAACGCCAGGGGCGCCGTCGTAAAGGGCCTGAACCTGTTCGGCGCGGCGTGTGAGCACCGCACGCTGGTTGATGTAGCCCTTGTCGGTGATTTCGCCGCCCTCGGCGCTGGGAGGCTCGGCCAGAACCAGCGCCCGCGTGGGCACCTGCGATGAGCCTCCACCGCCGCCCTTCAAATCCTGCAGCACGGCCTTGATGCGAGCTTGCAGTTCTTCAGGCTTCAAGGCCGCGCCCTGGGCGCTGGGGAAGATGAGTGCGCCCACTTCGTCGCGGTCGTGGCCGGTGATCACGGCGTCCTGGGCCAGAGGTGCAAGGGCGGAGACCAGCTTCACCCGCAGCGTGCCCACCGACACCCAGGTGCCGGTGGTGAGCTTGAAGTCCTCGGCCACACGGCCATTGAACTGAATGCCTTTTTCGGGATGGGCGTCATCAATGAGCAGACCTGCGTCACCGATGCAGTAATAGCCCTCGCCGTCAAAGGCCTTGGCCGTGAGATCCGGCGCATGGCGGTAGCCGGGAAACACGTTGACGCCCCGCACGCGCATCTCCAGCTTGCCGGCATTGGGCACGAACTTCAAGTCCACACCGGGCAACGGTACACCGATGTTGCCGGCGCGCTCCAAGCGGAAGTGGGCCAGCGTGACGGCCGGAGCGGTTTCGGTGGAACCCCAAGACGTGGTGAGCCACAACTCATGCCCGCGAACGCGGCGCGAAAGGGCCTGCAGCCGGTCCCAGGTGGCCTGGGGCAGCGCAGCCCCCGCATAGAACACCATGCGCAGTCGGCTGAAGAACGCACGCGCGGCGTCCTCATCGGCTTCGAGCAGCGGAATGATGAGGTCCAGACCGCGCGGCACGTTGAAGTACAGCGTGGGCTTCCACTTCACCAGGTTGGCCAGGGACTTCTCCACCAGCCCGGGCGCGGGGCGACCCTCGTCGATGACCAGCGTGCCGCCATTGCGCATCACGATGTGCAGGTTGTGGTTGCCACCGAAGGTGTGGCTCCAGGGCAGCCAGTCCACCACCACCGGTTTTTCGTGGGCCAGGAAACGCCAGGCGTGCGCCAGCATTTCCTGGTTGGCGCACAGCATGCGGTGCGTGTTGATGACCACCTTGGGCGTGCCGGTGGAGCCCGAGGTCAACAGGTACTTGGCTACCGTGTCCGGCGTGATGAGGGCAAATGCCTGCATCACGGCGGGCGTTTCGGCCGCCTTCTGCAACTGAGCGAAAGGGATGGTGCCGGGCACCGCATCCGCCCCATGGCTGAGGACCATGGGCACGGACAACCCCGCAGCGCGCGCTGCCACCATGGCAGGGCCATAGACCGCCGCGTTGTCCGCATAAACCAGGGCCGGCTGCAGCGTTTGCAGGATGCCGACGATCTTTTCGTAGTTCTTCGTCAGGCGGCTGTAGGCGCTGGAAACCGTGCACACCGGTCGGCCCACATGCAGACAGGCCAGCACCAGCAGCAGGTGGTCCAGCGAGTTGTCGGAAAGCACGACAACCGGATCGCCATCAGGCAAGTTCAGATTGAGCAGGCCCTGCGCCACGCTGCCCACCTGCGCGCGGGCTTCGGACCAGGTGAGTTCACGCCAGGTGCTCCCAGCGGCCGAGGCTGCGCCTGGGGCCGGGGCTTCCCGCTCCGCGAAGGCCAAGGCGTTGGGCGTGCGCTGCGCCCAATCCTCCAGCCACTGTCCCACGCAGCGCACCGGTTGCGGCAGTGGATGCGGGCAACGCAACACGAATGACCCGTCGGGCCGGTCCTCCCGCAGCGTGGCCGGCGGGGCCAGCCACAGAGGGTCATCGAAGGCGCGTTCCACTGCTGGTCTCCTCCTCGTTGTTCTTGCAACGATGTTCCATACACTTCTGTATGTTTGATGAGGAATCATATTGAGCAATTAATGGTTGTCGAATAAGGGTTATCTCGCATATCCATACATCCCTGTACGGAACCATCATTTGCCCCATCTCCTATGCCCCGAACCCGAAAAACCCCCTCCGCGAGCCCGGAGAGCGCAGCCGCGGAAGCCTCAGCGAGCGCGGCCACAGCCCGCAGCACCTGCACGCCCGACACCTGGATCGAAGCGGCCACCGAGGTGCTGGTGGATGAAGGCATCGACCACGTGCGCGTGGACGTGCTGGCGCAGCAGATTGGGATGACCCGCGGCAGCTTCTACTGGCATTTCAAGGACCGGGAGGAACTGCTTCGCTGCGTGCTGCAGGCCTGGCGACTGCGCGCCACCGAGGCCTTGTCTGCTCGGCTGGAACGCGCGCACTCCGACCCCCGCGACCAACTGTGCGAC
>JAIYCN010000083.1 GCA_027487995.1 Rubrivivax sp.
CCACAGGCACGCAACTGCTCGACGATCTCGCGATGATGCGCCTGGTCGAAGAAGGAGCGGATGCTGTGGGCCACGATGGGGCCGACATCAGGGACCTCCAACAGCCCGTCCACCGGCGCGTCCATCACACGGTCGATGGAGCCGAAATGCCGCGCCAGGTCCTTGGCCGTCGCCTCGCCCACTTGGCGGATGCCCAGGCCAAATAGAAAACGTGCCAAGGTGGTCTGCTTGCTGGCCTCGATGGCCTGCACCAGATTGGTGGCACTCTTGTCGCCCATCCGGTCCAGTGCGGCCAATTTGGCCACCCCCAGCCGAAACAGGTCCGGCAAGGAAGCCACGATGCCCTGGTCAACCAACTGTTCGACCACCTTGTCGCCCAGCCCTTCAATATCCAGCGCGCGCCTGCCGGCGAAGTGCAGGAGGGCATGCTTGCGCTGAGCCGGGCAATACAGGCCCCCGGTGCAACGCCAGTCCACCTCGCCCTCCTCCCGTGCAATGGGACTGGCGCAAACCGGGCAGCGGCCCGATAGACGCTGCACCAGATCGAACGCGGGCCCCACATCGGCCGGTCGCCGATCCAGCAGCACCGAGACCACTTCGGGGATCACGTCGCCCGCACGGCGGACGATCACCGTGTCCCCCTCGCGAACATCCTTGCGGCGCGCCTCTTCCTCGTTGTGGAGTGTGGCGTTGCTCACCGTGGTGCCACCGACGAACACCGGCTCAAGCTTGGCCACCGGCGTGAGCTTGCCCGTGCGGCCCACCTGAATGTCGATGGCGCGCAGCACGGTCGTTTGCTCCTGCGCGGGGTACTTGTGCGCCACGGCCCATCGCGGTTCGCGGGTAACGAAGCCCAGGCGCTCCTGTGTGGGGCGGTCATCCACCTTGTAGACCACGCCATCAATGTCGAAGGGAAGCCCATCACGCAGCCGCTCGATGCGCTGGTGAAACTCCACCAGACCTTCGGCCCCATGCACCACGGACCGGTGCTCGTCCACCGGGAAGCCAAATCCTGCAAGGGCGTTCAGCGTCGCGCTGTGCGTGGACGGCAAGCCGGCATTGTCGGTACCCCAGCCGTCCACCTGCCCCAGACCATAGGCGAAGAAACTCAGGGGTCGACGCGCGGCGATGGCGGGGTCCAACTGCCGAACTGCCCCAGCGGCCGCATTGCGGGGATTCACAAAGGTTTTTTTATGTCGCTTGCCCGATGCGATCAGGGCCCGCTGTAGCTCGTTCAGTGCTTCGAAGGCATCGCGGCGCATGTAGACCTCGCCCCGAACCTCCAGCACCTTCGGCCAGGTTGCCGGCGAACCGTGGAGTCTCAGCGGCACCTGCCGAATGGTACGGATGTTCTGCGTCACATCCTCACCGGTCTCACCATCACCACGTGTCGCGGCTTGCACCAAAAGCCCATCCTCGTATCGAAGGTTGAGGGCCAGTCCGTCGAACTTGAGTTCACAGCTGTAAGCCACAGGCGGTGCGTCGACAGCCAATCCCAGTTCACGGCGAATGCGGGCATCGAACTCGCGGGCACCCGTGTCCGTGGTGTCGGTTTCCGTTCGGATGCTGAGCATGGGAACGGCATGGGTCACCGCGGCGAAGGCCTGAAGCGGCCGACCCAGCACCCGTTGCGAGGGCGAATCCGGTGTCTGCCACTGGGGATGCGCTGCCTCCAGGGTCTGCAGTTCCTGAAACAACCGGTCGTACTCGGCATCCGGGATTTCAGGCTCATCAAGTTCGTAATAGCGCCGCGCGTGGTGTTCGACCAAGCGCCGCAGCTCGTCGAGCCGCGCTCGAGGGTCGGAGGTGCTCATGGCGTCAACTGAACAAACGCTGGGCGGCTGCACTGCCGGCTGCAAGTTCACGCGAGGCCAGAGCCGAATACAAGCGCTGGAGTTCCAGATGGATGGCCGCAAACTGCTGGACGGAGACGGCCCTGCCATCGTCGTCCATGAGCACGCCCTCCATGTCGCGGGCCAACAGCGTGGTCAGGCGCTGCCAATGGGAGAAAGGTTCCTCGGATTCAGGCGACTGGGGCACGTCCAGCGTCAGTGTGCATGTGCGCAAGGCCGACTGGTCGGGGTCTTCGGCCAGCGCGGCCTGTGCGTCGAAGGTCAACATCACCAACGGAGGCGCATCCGGGTCCGCACCCGGCAGAACCAACTGTCCGGCCAAGGGCCCCGGGACCATGCCATGGCGGGCGGCGCATTGCTGGACGTAGCCCACGGTCCATGAGGGGCCTTGGGCCCGCAGGTGTACGGCAAGCTGGGCGTCATGGGCATGGGCAAACTCATCAAGCTCGCGCGCTCTGGCCACCACATCCGCCATGTCGGCGAAGTCCACGGATGCGCCCAAGGCGTCGGCGAATGATTGGACCTTCTGGACAAACTCGGAGTACTCGATTTCGTTGAGTGGCCCGCTTCGATTGGCCATCTGTACGCCGGCCTGGAACGCGCTGTAGCGCTGGTCATGCAAGGGGAACTCCCAACTGCCGGACTCCGCGTTCAACCCCTCGATCAACAAAGGCTTGCTGCCCGCACGCCGCGTCGACGGCATGGCGGACAAGACGGTATCGCCACCCAGAGGTGCCTCCGGCGTCAGTTCGGCCACCGCGTCGATCAGCGGTTCGATCAAGGCTGTTCGACGCCGGCCCGGAGAACGAACTGGCCGCTCTTGAAGGGCACCATGGTTCGTGGGCGCGTTCAACCCGAGTCCGCGGTCTTCCGAACCGGTGATCTGCATCTCTCGCCCAACAAGGCTGGGCTCCAGCCGCTCGCCAGGCGCAACCGCTCGGCGCGGCCGGGCTTTCCACGACAACCAAAGCCCGTGCGCCAACAGAGCGGCGAGCACCACGCCGGCGAGTGCCAGGAGTCCCTGCGTGAGCGTCATACGGCCTCCGCCATGCTCAGCGCAGATTCCATATCCACCGCCACGATGCGCGAGACGCCCTGCTCCTGCATCGTCACGCCCACCAATTGACGTGCCATTTCCATCGCAATCTTGTTGTGGCTGATGAAGAGGAACTGCGTGCCCTCCGACATTTGCGTGACCAGGCGCGCGTAGCGCTCGGTGTTCGCATCGTCCAAGGGCGCATCCACCTCATCGAGCAGGCAAAACGGCGCAGGGTTGAGCTGGAAGATGGCGAACACCAGCGCAATGGCCGTCAGCGCCTTTTCTCCTCCGGACAGCAGATGGATGGTGCTGTTCTTCTTGCCCGGCGGCTGTGCCATCACCTGCACACCAGCGTCGAGGATCTCGTCGCCCGTCATGACCAGGCGTGCATGGCCGCCTCCAAAAAGTGAGGGGAACATCCGGCCGAAGTGCTCGTTGACCTGGCGGAAGGTCTCGCCAAGCAGATCGCGCGTCTCCAGATCGATCTTGCGAATGGCGTCTTCAAGCGTGGTGATGGCCTCCGTCAGATCCGCATTTTGCGAATCGAGGAAGGTCTTGCGCTCCCGGGCGCTGGTGAGTTCGTCCAGCGCCGCGAGGTTGACCGCCCCCAGCGCATTGATCTCCCGGTTGATGCGGTCGATCTCGCCCTGCAGGCCCCAGAGCTTGACGCTGCCTTCTTCGATCGAAGCCGCCAGCTTTTCCAGATCCACTTCCGCGGCGCGGAGTTGCTCCAAGTACTGAGCGCCACCCAGGGCGGCCGCCTGTTCCTCCAGTTGCAGCTGCGTGATTCGGTCACGCAATGGCTGCAGGCCACGCTCGATGCCCATGCGCTGTTCGTCCGACTGGCGCAATTGCGCACTCAAGGTGTCGTAGCGATGGCGGACAGCGGCCAGGGCTTGTTCGCGTTGAACCCGCTCTTCCAGGGCCTCCTGCAGTCCCGCCTGGGCGGATGCGTCGTCCAACTCCTGCAACTCGGCCTGCGCCACGGCCGAGGACGCCGCATTGGCCTTGATCTGATCGTCCGCCGTCTGGGTCAGCCGCTGCAGTTCCTGCGCGCGGGCCTGCAGGCTGCGCCCCGCGAATTGGGCTTCCTGGGCTTGTCGCTCCAAAGTCCGCTGCTGCTCGCGAGCATGGGCCAGGCGCCGCTCCTGTTCGATCACGGCTTCCTCCAGCTCGGCATGCCGTTCCTGCTCCAGCGCCAACTGCTGGTCCAGTTCCTCAAAGCGCGCTTCACCGGTGGCACGACGCTCCTGCAGGGACTCAATTTGGGCGTCGATATCCGCCAGTTCACCTTCCAATTGCTCGGCCCGCTCCTGCGCGGCCTGATTCTGCTGGCTGAGCTGCAGCCACTGCACTTCCAACTGATGAGCCCGCGATTGGGTAGCCGCGGCCTCCTGGCGCCACTGGGCCGCTTGAAGATTGGCCTCCGTGTGCGCAGCCTCGGCCCGAACCAGGGCCGAGCGCGCGTCATCGGCCAACAAGGCCTGGGCGCGCAACTGCGTCTGCAGATTCTCGATTTCCTGCGCTCGGGCCAACAATCCAGACTGCTCAGAGTCAGGCGCGTAGAAAGCGAGGGCCTCTGCGCTGACCGTATGACCTTCACGCGTGATGAGCACCTCGCCATGCCGCAGCCGGCCACGCAAGGCCAGAGCCTCGTCGATCGAAGCCGCGGTGTAGACACCCTCAAGCCAGTCACGCAACAGATGACGCAGTCGGTCGTTGCCGTCCGTGCGAACCAAACCCAACAACCCAGGACCCGGCGCTGATGCAGGTGCAGCCGTGGACGCCGGCGCCGCACCGACGGCGTCGGCCGCGTGCTCGGAGGCCGCGCTGTAGAACGCCAACTTGGCCGGCGGAGGGTCCGCGCTGAAGGCCTTGAGTGTGTCCAGGCAGCCCACCTCAATCGCATTCAGCCTTTCGCGCAAGGCTGCTTCCAGCGCGTTTTCCCAACCGGGCTCAATGTGCAAACGGGTCCACAGACCGCTGAGAGAGGCCAGCCCGTGGCGCTCCAACCAAGGCTTGAGCTTGCCCTCGGTCTGCACCTTCTCCTGCAGCGCACGCAAGGCATCCAGACGGGCCGTGAGCGTGGACTGGCGGGCGGACTGTGCGTTTGCATCGTCCTGCGCGGCGCGTCGGGCCTCGTCGAGCGCCGGCAAACGTTCGGTGATGTCGGCCAAGCGCGCCGCCGCCTCCTCGGCCACCTGCTGCGCATCTTGCCGCTCCATCTGCAGAGCCTGCAGGCGCGCCAAGTCGGGAGCGCTCAGCCCCTTGCGTTCACTGGTCAGTCGTTCGCGGCGCGACTGCAGACCACGCAGTTGCTCATCCACGCTGCGGCTCTCGGCAGCCAGCAATTGGATCTGCTGTTGAACCTCGTTGCCTCGTTGGCGCTGATCGTTGGCCCTTTGCTGAGCAGCACGGACCGCCTCCTCTGAATCGGGTAGGGCCTGGGCCTGATCTTCGACCTGAGCCGCCAGAACCGCGGCCTGCTCGGCCGCGCTTTCCTGTTGGGCCGCCAAGTCTTCCAGCTCCCGCTGGGCTTCCTGCTGCCGCTCCACCCACTGCGCGTCCTGCGCGCGCAATTCGGCCAGCCGAGCCTGAACACGGTCACGGCCTTCCACCACGTAGCGGATGCGTTCTTCCAGACGGCTGACCGACAAGGAGGCCTCACCCAGCGCGCCCTGGGCCTCATGCAGCTCGTCACTGGCGGCGTAGTGCTCCTGCCGAACTGCCTCGAGCGAAGCCTCGACCTCGCGGAGTTCGGCCGTACGGGCTTCCAGCTCATTGACGGCCTCACGAACCGAGGCCTTCACGCGCTCTTCCTCGCCCGCGGCGTCGCGGTGCTTGAGGAACCACAGCTGATGCAACTTGAGCGTGCCCTGCTCCTGCAAGGTGCGGTATTGCGCCGCCACCTCGGCTTGGCGCTCCAGCTTTTCCAGGTTGGAATTGAGCTCGCGCAGGATGTCCTCCACGCGGGTCAGGTTCTCTCGGGTGTCCTTCAGCCGGTTTTCGGTTTCCCGGCGGCGCTCCTTGTACTTGGACACGCCCGCCGCTTCCTCAAGGAACAGGCGCAACTCCTCCGGCTTGCTCTCGATGATGCGGCTGATCGTGCCCTGGCCAATGATGGCGTAGGCCCGTGGGCCCAGTCCCGTGCCCAGAAACACGTCCTGCACATCGCGGCGGCGCACCGCCTGGTTGTTGATGAAGTAGCTGCTGTTGCCGTCACGCGTGAGCACGCGCTTGACCGCAATCTCACTGAACTGATTCCACTGACCGCCTGCACGGGCCAGGGTGTTGTCGAACACCAATTCCACGCTGGAGCGGCTGGCGGGCTTGCGCGTGGTCGTGCCGTTGAAGATCACGTCCTGCATGGATTCACCACGCAGCTCGGACGCCTTGCTTTCACCCAGCACCCACCGCACGGCGTCCATGATGTTGGACTTGCCGCACCCGTTGGGGCCGACCACGCCCACCAGTTGACCGGGGAGTTCGAAGGTGGTGGGGTCGGCGAAGGACTTGAATCCCGCCAGCTTGATCGATCGCAGCCTCATGGGGCTCCTGGACGCTGATGCGACATGACGCCGCAAGTGCTTGATTTATCTGGAAAAATTCCCGACCAAACGGGGCCAGAACAACCGAAGATGATAACATTGACGCATGGCCAAGAACCCCGTACGAACCCAACGCGCCAAGCCCGCGGCGCCACCCAGCGCGCCGAGCAAGCAGCTCGATGTTTTTCCCAATCCAGCGCCCGAACGCGACTACGTCATCCAGTTCCAGGTGCCCGAGTTCACCTGCTTCTGCCCCCTGACCGGCCAGCCCGACTTCGCGCACTTCACGATCGACATGATCGCCGACCGTTGGTGCGTCGAACTCAAGAGCCTCAAGATGTACATGTGGTCCTACCGCAATGAGGGCGCGTTCCACGAGAAGGTGACCAACACCATCCTGTCGGACATCGTGAAGGTGAGCGACCCGCGCTTCATCCGCATCACAGCCAAGTGGTACGTGCGCGGCGGCATCTATACCAACGTGGTGGCCGAACACCGCAAGAAGGGCTGGAAGCCTCAACCCCGTGTGGAACTGCCGGCCTTTGAGCAGGCCACCGGTTTGGCAGGCTGAGGAACCCCCGTTCGCCATGAATCCCCTGCTGCAACGGCTGCAGCCCTACCCGTTCGAGCGGCTGCGCGCGCTGACGAAGGGCATCACACCCAACCCCGCCCTGCGCCCCATCAGTTTGGGCATTGGCGAGCCCAAACATCCCACTCCGCCGCTGGTGGAAGATGCGCTGATGGCCGCCCTGCCGGGGCTTTCAAGCTACCCGGCCACGGCGGGCGAGCCCGCCCTGCGCGAAGCCGTGGCCGCCTGGTTGCAGCGCCGCTATGGCGTGTCGCTGGACGCGGCCACGCAGGTGTTGCCGGTCAACGGCTCGCGCGAAGCGCTGTTCGCCCTGGCGCAGACCGTGGTCGACCCCAGCCGCAGCGGGGCCACAGTGGTATGCCCGAACCCCTTCTATCAAATCTACGAAGGCGCTGCCCTGCTGGCCGGCGCGCAAGTGGCCTTTGCCAACAGCGACCCGGCGCGCAACTTCGCGGCTGGCTGGTCTCAAGTCGACGAGGCCACCTGGGCCCGTACGCAGTTGCTCTACGTGTGCTCGCCGGGCAACCCGACCGGGGCGGTCATGCCGCTGTCGGAATGGGCGCGCCTGTTCGAGCTCAGCGACCGCCACGGCTTCGTGATCGCCAGCGACGAGTGCTATTCCGAAATCTACTTCGGCGACGAGGCGCCCCTGGGCAGCCTGCAGGCCGCGATGGAACTGGGCCGCGGCGACTTCCGCAGGCTCATCGCCTTCACCAGCCTGAGCAAGCGCAGCAATGTGCCCGGCATGCGCTCGGGCTTCGTGGCCGGTGATGCGGACATCATCAAGGCCTTCCTGCTGTATCGGACGTACCACGGCAGCGCCATGAGCCCCACCGTACAGCGCGCCAGCGTCGCGGCCTGGAACGACGAGGCCCATGTGCAGGCCAACCGGGCCTTGTACAAACGCAAGTTTGAGCAGGTCACGCCGGTGTTGGCGGAAGTGCTCGATGTGCAGCTACCCGACGCGGGGTTCTATCTCTGGGCCGGCGTGCCGGGGGCCGATGACATCGACTTCGCGCTGAAATTGCTGGCTCAATACAATGTGGCGGTGTTGCCGGGCAGTCTGCTGGCCCGCACCGCGCATGGCGCCAACCCCGGCGCCGGCCGCATCCGCATGGCCCTTGTGGCCGGCGTCGACGAATGTCTCGAGGCGGCCCGCCGCATCCACCAGTTCACCAAGGAATATCAGCCATCATGAGCACCGCCCAGTTGCAATCCATCATCGACACCGCCTGGGAGGCGCGCACCCAGATCAATGCCATCAACGCGCCTGAGGTGCGTGAGGCGGTCGAGCATGTCATTGCCGACCTCAACAAAGGCCGCATCCGCGTGGCCGAGCGCCAGGGCGTGGGCCAGTGGCAGGTCAACCAGTGGGTCAAGAAGGCCGTGCTGCTGAGCTTCCGCCTGAACGACAACCAGATCATGCGCGCCGGCGATCTGGGCTTCTTCGACAAGGTGAAGACCAAGTTCGCCCACCTGGACGAAGCGCAGATGCGCGAGACCGGTGTGCGCGTGGTGCCACCGGCGGTGGCCCGCCGCGGCTCCTACATCGCCAGGAACGTGGTGCTGATGCCCAGCTACGTGAACATCGGCGCCTATGTGGACGAGGGCACCATGGTGGACACCTGGGCCACTGTGGGTTCCTGCGCTCAGATTGGCAAGAACGTGCACCTGTCAGGCGGCGTGGGCATCGGTGGCGTGTTGGAGCCGCTGCAGGCCAACCCCACCATCATCGAAGACAACTGCTTCATCGGCGCCCGCTCCGAAGTGGTCGAAGGCGTGATCGTCGAAGAGAACTCGGTGCTGGGCATGGGCGTGTACCTGGGCCAGAGCACACCCATCTTCAACCGCGAGACCGGCGAAATCACATACGGCCGCGTGCCCAGTGGATCAGTCGTC
>JAIYCN010000267.1 GCA_027487995.1 Rubrivivax sp.
GGTCATCACCAGGATCAACACCCCCACCGCCGTGGCCAGGTAGCGGTGGATCATTTCAATCCACGCCTTTTCGGTGGTCACGGGGCCATCGGGCATGTGCAGTTCGGCCTGGTCGATCTGCGCCGAGGCTCCAATGGGGCTGACGCTGCCGTAGCAGCCCGGCCAGTCCGGGCAGCCCAGACCGGAGTCGGTCAAGCGGGTGAAGGCACCGAACAGCACCAGGTCAAACGTTAGGAAGAGCGTGACGAGGGTAAGTGCTCGCAAACGGTGCGCGGCATCACCCGTGCGGTGGCGCAGCCACACCCAGGCCAGCGGCGCGGATGCCAGCACCAGACCCAACAAGGCCAGGCGCACGATGGGCGCCATGTTCCACAGTGGTGTTGCGTCAGTCATGGTGATGGTCAGTTCCCCTGGGGGCGTCCGGCCTGGTCCCAGAACTTGGAGGCCTTCAGAAGACGTTCCAGGTCTTTCTTGAATTTCGCCGGGTCAGGCTTGGTGGGGGCTCGCATCATCCATTCGCCCATGGGGTCGACCACATACAGGTGGTCCTCCACGGCAGCACCCGCTTCGGGATGCAGCCAGGCCTGCACCGCGGCCCTGTCGGCCCGCAGAATGCGCATGCCCGCGGTCGCCAACAGCGCCCGCTCCAGTTCGGGCTTGATGGGGCCGTCGTCCAGCACCAACCACACCTTGTCCAGTCGATCGCGTTCCCGGCCAGTCATCTCGCGCAGTTGGCGCTGCATGAACAGGCGGTCTTCGCAGGCCCCTTCACAGGTGGAGGGCCCCACCGCGAGCAGAATCCATTGGCCACGCAGGTCGCGTGCGTTTACGGGCTGACCCTTGAGGTCCGTCATGGGAATGGCTGGCCACTCGCGGGTGGGTGTGATGAGGGTGGCGTAGTTGGTGCGGCCCTCGGGACGGATCACGAAGTAGGTGAGGTAAGAGACGATGACCGGCGAGGCACACACCAGGAGCACCAGCAACAGCTTCCAACGACCCACGCGGGTTCGCTGCTCTTCATCCAAGCCCACGGCCGGCAGTGAATGCACAGTCAAACCCAGCGGTTCATCGCCTGGGGGCGCTTGGTTGGGCTTGGGGGCGGCGGTGGACAAGGGGCGGGCTCCTGAACGGGGATGGGTTGAGGTTGAGGGTGTGGTTGAGTGTGTGGTGTGAGGTGGCTGGGGTCGTGGTGGCTCAGGGCTGATGGGGCGCAGGTCCTTCAGTGGGCCGCATACCCTCCCGCTCGGCTCTTCTGTGGCGCCAGGGCACAAGGCACTGGAACCACAGGTACAGCCCTGCCACCAAGGCCGAAAGGCCGAACCACTGAAGTGCGTAGCCGCGGTTCTTGTCGGAACTTGAACCCACCACCACCCAGTCGCGCTTGAGGCCGTCCTCCAGAACGCGAGCACATGCATCGCCTGCACGAGGCTCCGATGGAGTTGCATTCATGGGCTCGGCCTCACCGCATTGAAGGGCGGGTTCCAACTGCACGAGGCTGATGGGCATCAGCGCAAGACCGAACTCGTCTGCGTACGACTTCAGATCCACATTCTGCCGAACGGTTCCTTGGGGGGCTCCGTCGAAGTCCATCAACCGCGACGGCGGCGGGGCCACGCGTGCGTGTACGCGCACCGCCTGATCCGCTGGGGTGGGAACCGGCTGAGTGAGGGTGCGGTCCCGCAAGTCACGGGGCTGCCATCCGCGCTGCACCAGCACCGCGCGGCCATCACCCAAATCCAAGGCACTGAGCACCACGAAGCCGGCCTGGCCGTTCATCGGACGGTTCTCAAGGTAGACCAACGTTTCAGGCTTCCAGCGGCCTGTCACCTGCGCCACACGGTGGTGCTGTTCAGGGCCCTGCAGTTCAGCGGTGCGCAAGGGCGGCATCACCGAACGCGCCTGGATGGCCGCTTGCAGTTGGTCCTTTTGGCGGGCGCGGTCGAGTTGCCAGAAGCCGAGTGAAGCCGTGATTCCACTGGCGCCCACAGCCGCCAGCAGCACGAGCAGCCGAGTGAAAGCGCCGCCTTTGACCGGGTGTGACAATGAAGACATGAAACTGCTGATCGCCTTGGCCCTGGTGGGCATCATCGCCGCTTTGGCCAGTGCCGGTGTGTTCATGCTGAAAAAGTCCCGCAACGGCGATGGGCGAGACTCGAAGATGGCGCGCGCGCTGGCCTTGCGGGTCGGGCTGTCGATTGCCCTGTTTCTGTTCGTGCTGTTCTCGTACTGGATGGGTTGGGTGCAGCCCTCGGGCCTTCCGGTCAACCGCTGAGCGTCCCCAACAAGTCAAAGGGCGCCCCACGGGCGCCCTTTACGCATCCGGTGATGCGGCCCTTACAGCCAGTACACGAGGAAGTACAGGCCCAGCCACACGACGTCCACGAAGTGCCAATACCAGGCCGCACCTTCAAAGCCGAAATGGCGGTCCTTGGTGAAGTGGCCCTTCTGCAGACGCAGGGTGATGAACAACAGCATCAACATGCCCACGAACACGTGGAAACCGTGGAAGCCGGTGAGCATGAAGAAGGTGGAACCGAAGATGCCCGAGCTGAGCTTGAGGTTCAGGTCGTTGTAGGCGTGGGCATATTCATAGCCCTGCACCACCAGGAAGATGGCACCCAACAGCACGGTGAACCACATCCACAGGATGGTCTTGCTGCGATTGCCCGCGATCAGCGCGTGGTGGGCCACCGTCAGCGTGGCGCCCGAGGTGAGCAGCAGCGCGGTGTTGATGGTGGGCAGTGGCCACGGACCGATGGTCTGGAAAGGCTCGGTGATACCGGCCGGCGAGCCAGTCACGCCACCGGCGCTGGGCCAGATGGCCTTGAAGTCGGGCCACAGCAGTTGGTGCTCCAGGTTGCCCAGTGCCGGCACCGAGTGCACGCGGGCCCAGTACAGCGCGCCGAAGAAGGCTGCGAAGAACATGACTTCGCTGAAGATGAACCAGCTCATGCTCCAGCGGAAGGAGATGTCGATGCGGTCGCCATAGAGGCCGCCTTCGCTTTCGCGGATGGCGTCACCGAACCACTGCTTGAGCACGATGGCCCACCACAGGAGGCCGAACAGGACGGAGTACTTGCCCCAGTCGGCCCCGTTGACCCACTGGCCTGCACCCAGGATCACGAAGAACAGGCCGATGGAGGCCATGACGGGGTGCCGGGAGGGGCCGGGCACAAAGTAGTGCGGCGTAGAGCCGTGGTGTGTCGCTGCGGACATCGTTGTTTCTCCTCGTACCAAAATCAAGTTTGCGCCACGCCGCTTGCGACGATCCAGTTCACCAACCACCACACGCCGGCGACGAAGGCCGCTGCAGCCAGAATGCCGGCCGCGATCACATGCAGGGGGTTCAGACGCGAGACGTCTTGCGCATAGCCATCCGAGCGGCGGATGCCCAGGAAGGACCAGGCAACCGCCTTGAAGGTCTGAACGAATGACCCTTTGCGGGACACCGCATCACGAAGGCCGTGGTCCCCCTCGGTTGCGGGCGTGGTGGGGTCCGTCGTCATGAGCGTCTTCATCACGACGGGGCCTTCTCGGCCCCCACCACCACCGGTGCAGCCGCGGCCTTCACCCCCTTGCCCTTGACCTCGAAGAAGGTGTAGGACAGCGTGATGGTGGTGACGTCCTTGGGCAACTTGGGGTCGATGACGAAGGCCACCGGCCACTCGCGGGCCTCACCGGGTGACAGCGTGTATTCGTTGAAGCAGAAGCACTCGAGCTTGTTGAAATGCGGCGAGGCCTGCATGGGCGCGTAGCTGGGGATGGCCTGTGCGGCCATGGTGCGGTCCTGCACGTTGCGGAACTCGTACATCACCGTGGCCAGCTCCCGCGGGTGCACCTGCAGCGAGCGCTGCGCGGGCTTGAAATCCCAAGGGCCGCGGGCGTTGGCGTCGAACTCCACCGTGATCAGCCGCGTGCGGTCGACCTGCGTGTTGCCGGCCAGCTTGGCAGCCTGCTCCGGGGTGGTCTGGCCAGAGCCGATGCGCTCGGACACCGACAGCACGTTGATGCCCAAAGCATCGCACACCGCACGATAGATGGGCACGAGCGCATAGCCAAAGCCGAACATCAATCCGGCGATGACCACGAGCTTACCCACCATGCGGCGGTTGTCCTGACGTTGTTCCATCTCAGGCCTTCAATGCGGCTCAGCCGCCCAGCACGACGATCTTCACCGCAAACCCGACCGCAAAGGCCAGGGCCACGGTGGCCAGGATCAAACCCAGCCGCCGATTGGCGCGCTTCTGTTCGTCAGTCAGCGTAGCCATGAGTCTCAGCCGATCACCTTGGTGGCGGTGACGTCCAGCTTCGGGGGCGTCTCGAAGGTGTGGAACGGAGCCGGCGAAGGCACTTCCCACTCCAGGCCTTCAGCGGCTTCCCAAGGCTTCTGCGGAGCCTTCTCGCCCTTGCCCATCATCATGGGCAGCACGACGAAGACGAAGAAGTACACCTGCATCAGACCGAAGCCGAGAGCACCCACCGAGGCGATCGCGTTGAAGTCGGCGAACTGCATCGGGTAGTCGGCGTACCGGCGGGGCATGCCGGCCAGGCCCAGGAAGTGCATGGGGAAGAAGGTGATGTTGAAGAAGATCAACGAGCCCCAGAAGTGGATCTTGCCGCGGGTTTCGCTGTACATCACACCGGTCCACTTCGGGCCCCAGTAATAGACGCCGGCGAACAGCGCATACAGGCTGCCGGCCA
>JAIYCN010000292.1 GCA_027487995.1 Rubrivivax sp.
AATCGTGCGCCTGTTCTTCTTCAATCTGAAGTGGCGGGTGGAAACACCGAATGGCCTGGCGGGCCCCGATGGCAGCCTGGGCTTTGGCGGCATTCGCTACTTCCCCAGCAACGGCTGGACCACCTTCGAGGTGAACGTGCTGATCTGGCTGTTGGTGGCCGGGGTAATGCTGCTGCTGTGGGCCCTGGACCGCTGCCGCATCGGCACCATCTGGCGCGCCGTGGGCGAGGATGAACTCGCCGCACAAAGTGCGGGCATCAACCTCACCGCCGCGAAGGTGTCGGCCTTCGGGATCGGCGGGGCCATCGCCGGCCTGGGTGGCGGCGTGTTCGCCCACTACGCCACCCACATCGAGCACAACAACTTCAGCATCCTGCTGGCCACCTTCGCCATCGCCTACCCCATCCTGGGCGGCCTCAAGAGCCTGGCCGGCACGCTGTTGGCGGTCATCCTCATCCAGGGCGTCATGCTGGAAGGCCTGCGCTTCATCGGTGAATGGCGCAGCCTGCTGTTCGGCGTGCTGATCGTGGTGGTGATGCTGGTGCGGCCCGACGGCATGCTCACGCGCTCGCTGGGGCTGGGTGGCCTCTTCGGGTCCCGCAGCAAGGCGCCGCAAGCCGGCGCCGCGTCTGGCCAGAAAGGAGCCACCGGTCATGCTTGAACTGAAGAACCTCAGCCGCCACTTCGGTGGCGTCAAAGCCGTGGACACGCTGGACCTGAGCGTGAAGAAGGGCGAGATCCTGGGCCTGATCGGCCCCAACGGTTCGGGCAAGAGCACCACGGTGAACCTGATCACCGGCGTGTACCAACCCACCGCCGGTACCGTCACCTTCAAGGGCCAGGACATCTCGCAGATGCCGCCGCACCAGCGCTGTGAGCTCGGCCTGGCGCGCACCTTCCAGAACATCCGCCTGTTCGGCCACCTCACGGTGTGGCAGAACCTGTGGGCCGCGCGCGTGGTGCGCGAACAGGGCTGGGCCGGCTTCAAGCAGCGTTGGCTCTCGGGCGCCTCGGCCGCGCGCGAGGAGGCAGAAAAGCTGCTGGTGTTCGGCGACCTCGCCCACAAGCGCGACATGCTTGCGGGCAACCTCGCCTTCGGTGAACAGCGCCGGCTGGAGTTGATCCGCGCCGCGGCTTCCGGAGCCGAACTGCTGCTGCTGGACGAGCCCGCGGCCGGCATGAACGCCGAGGAAATCAACGACTTGGACAACCGCATCCGCAGCCTGCGCGACCAGGGCCACACCATCCTGCTGATCGAGCACCACATGGAACTCGTGATGGAGGTGTGCGACCGCGTGGCCGTGCTGAACTTCGGCCGCAAGATCGCCGAGGGCACGCCCGCGCAGGTACAGGCCGATGCGCAGGTGCGCGCGGCCTATCTGGGTACGGATGAGCCGCAAGCGGCCTGAGCCTGAAGGAAGATAAGCAATGCTCGAGATCACCGACCTGGCGACCTCCTACGGCAAGATCGAAGCGCTCAAGGGTGTGTCCCTGCAAGCCAAGGCCGGCGAGGTCACCTGCCTGCTGGGCCCCAACGGCGCGGGCAAGTCCACCCTCATGCTCACCC
Organism: Rubrivivax sp.; assembly: GCA_027487995.1. Lineage (GTDB taxonomy): Bacteria > Pseudomonadota > Gammaproteobacteria > Burkholderiales > Burkholderiaceae_C > RFTU01. Next base: position 1,568 of record JAIYCN010000292.1, read on the forward strand.
TGTCGGGCATCCTCAAGCCGCAGCGCGGCTCGGTGAAGTTCGAGGGCGAAGAGCTGATCGGCAAGACACCCGCGCAGATCGTGGAGCGCGGCATGGCGCTCGTTCCGGAAAACCGCCTCGTGTTCCCCGCCCTGACCGTGCGGGAAAACCTGATGGCCGGTGCCTACAAGCGCAAGGACGCCGCGGGCATCAAGAGCGACATCGAAGCCATGTTCGTGCGCTTCCCCCGCCTGAAGGAGCGCATCGAGCAACTGGCCGGCACGCTCTCGGGCGGTGAGCAGCAGATGCTGGCCGTGGCCCGCGCGCTGATGTCGCGCCCGCGCCTGCTGCTGATGGATGAGCCCTCGGTGGGCCTGGCGCCGCTGGTGGTGGCCGAGATCTTCTCCATCATCAAGCAGCTTCATGCTGAAGGGGTGAGCCTGTTCGTGGTGGAGCAGAACGCGCACATGGCACTCAAGGTGGCGCAGCACTTCTACCTGATGGAGCAGGGCCGCGTGAGCTTCTCCGGCACGCCGGGTGAACTGGCCGATGACGACGTGATCCAGCGCGCGTACCTGGGTCAGAAGAAGGCCGCCTAAGCCGCTGCGCCGAGGCAGCCCGCCATGATCGACTTCCTGCAGACCACACTCGACGGCCTGCTGGATGGGGGTTCCTACGCCCTGGTGGGCCTGGGCCTTTCGCTCACCTTTGGCAGCCTGCGCCGCCTGAACCTGGCCTATGGCGCCACCGCCATGCTGGCGGCCTACATCGGCGCGTGGCTGCACATCAGGCACCAGGCCCCTGCATGGCTGGTGGCGCTCAGCGTCATCGCGGCCGCCACCCTGATTGGCCTGTATGTGGAGCGCCTGTGCTTTGCCGCCACGCGGGATGACGCCACGGTTTCTCGTGGTGCCCCAATTGCAGGTGCGGACGGGCGCGAGGTGGTGGCCCTGGCCTCGAGCTTTGCCATCTGGATGCAGTTGGAGCAGCTGGCCGTGAACCTGCTGCCCCGCCACCTCAATGCCTTCCCCTCACTGGCGGTGGAGCAGAACTGGTTCATCGGTGCTGGCAGCCATGAATTGATGATCCGCCCCGACCGCCTGGTGCTGGCCTTGTTGGCGGCTGCGCTCACCCTGGGGCTGGCGTACTGGCTTGAACGTTCGCGCGCGGGGTTGTCTTGGCGCGCCGTGGCCGACCACCGCACGGCGGCGCACCTCATGGGCATGCCGGTGGCGCGGCTGCAAACGCTGGGCTTTGCCGCAGCCTGCGCACTGTCGGGCATCGCGGCATTTGCAGTGCTCTCGGTTGACGGACAGGTGACGCCGATGTTCGGCATGTGGGTGCTGTTCAAGGGCCTGGTGGCGGCCATGTTGGGCGGCCTGGGCTCGGTGCGCGGCGTGCTGTGGGGCGGCCTGCTGCTGGGCGTGGTGGAGGCCCATGCGCAGACGCTGCTGGGCGCGCAGGGCCGTGAGTTCGCCACCTATGCCCTGCTGTTTGCGGTGCTGGTGTGGCCGCGGCGTTCGCTGGCGGACAAGCCCGCCGGCGCCACGGCGGGGACATCCGCACCCACCACATCATGAGCGACCGCATCTTCGCCTCCACCACCGCGGCCACCGGCACCGACGGCGCCATGGCGCAGGCCGTGCGCGCCGCACTCTGCCACCTGCCAGGTGTGGACCAGGCCGGCAGTGCACACCTGGTGGGCCTGCTGAGCGACATGGCCATCATGTCCCTGCTGGCGCTGTCGGCCTACCTGATGCTGCTGGTGGGCCGCGTGTCCTTTGGGCAGCAGGCCTTCTTCGGCGTGGGCGCCTATGGAGCGGGCGTGATGACGGCCATGTTCAACCTGCCGCTGCCCCTGGGCCTGCTCTTCGGCATGGCGCTGGGCGCGCTGTGCTCGTGGCTTCTGGCCCTGCCCACCATGCGACTTTCGGGCCTGAACTACGCGGTGGCCACCCTGGCCTTTGGGGAGATGGCGCGCATTGGCCTGAGCTGGTGGCACTGGCAAGTGCAAACGCCCGATGGCCCGGTGGGGCCCGCAGGGCTGGAGGGCTTTCGCGACATCCGCTGGCTGTTGGAGAACGATCTCGCGCCCGAGGTCTACCTGCTGATCACGCTGGCCGTACTGGCCGGTGTGCTGGCCCTGCTCATCTGGAACGAACGAACGCGGCTGGGCGTGGGCCTGCGCATGATCGGGCAGGACGACCTGCTCACCGCATCACAAGGCGTGCCGGTTCAGCGGCTGCGACTGCTGGCCTCCGCCGGTGCGGGTGCCTTGGCCGCATTGGGCGGCGGGCTTTATGCGCACCGCACCACCTACATCGAGCCCGCGCTGTTCGACCCGATGCTGGGCGTGCATGCCGTGGGCTATGCGCTGCTGGGCGGCCTGGGCACGGCACTGGGCCCCTTGCTGGGCGTGGTGCTCGACCTGGGCCTGCTGGACGCCTCGCGGATCCTGCCCGGTTGGCGGATGGTGATCTTCGGCGGCCTGGTGGCGCTGTTCCTGCGCTGGCGGCCGCGCGGGCTGTTGGATGAGGTGCTGGTGCACCGAATCTCGCAGGCCTTCGGCCGGTGGTTGCGGCCCAATCGAACAGAGAGTTCAAGCTCAAGCCAACGCGCGCCCGGAGAACGTGTCACATGAAGCCGTCCATGAACCACACACGAACCATCGCAGCACTGGTCAGCCTTATCACAGGGGCTACAGGGGCAACGCTGAGCACGACCGCCGGGGCCCAAGGCAGCGGCCGCCCACAGGTGGACCTTCAATGCCTGTCCTATGGCATGGGTCCCATGCTGGAGTGCACCATCGACCTCAAGCGCCGCGACGGCACGCCGCTGGACGGCGCGCAGGTCACGCTGGGTGCCCTGATGCCCTCCATGCCCATGGCCCACACCGTCAAGCCCATGAAGGCCACGGCCACCGGCAAGCCAGGGCAATACCGCGCCACGCTGGAGCTGGAAATGCTGGGCGTCTGGGCGGTGGACATCGACATCAGCGGGCCGGCGCGCGACAAGCTGGCGCGCAACGTGACCGTGGGCGAATGCAAGGGCAACGACCGGTGCGCAGCACCGCCAGCCAAGCCCGGTGCGCGCTAATTTTCACAACACCATCCCGAGGAGGAAACCCATGTCTGCACAAAACCTGTTGCCAGGCCAGACCATCATCGTCACCGGTGCGGCCACCGGCATCGGCCAATCCTTCGCACTGGGCGCCGCTGCGCAGGGCGCGCACGTGCTGGTGGCCGACATGAACGCGGCCGACGAAACCATGGACCTGATCGCCAAGGCCGGCGGGCGCGCCACCTATGCCCAGGTGGATGTGAGCGACGACGCCAGCGTCAAGGCCATGGCCGAGGCCGCGCTCAAGGCCACCGGCCGCATCGACGGCCTGGTCAACAACGCGGCGTACTTCCGCGAGGTCAAGCTCACGCCCTTTGAGGAACTCGACCCCGCCGTGTGGGACCGCATCTTCCAGGTGAACGTCAAGGGCGTGTGGCTGTGCTGCAAGGCGGTGATGCCGGCCATGCGCGAACGCGGCAAGGGCTCCATCGTGAACATCGCCTCGGTGGTGGCGGTGGCCGGGCAGCCTGGCTATCTGCACTATGTGGCCACCAAGGGCGCGGTGCTCAGCATGACCAAGGGCCTGGCCAAGGAAGGCGGCACGGACGGCGTGCGCTGCAACGTGATCGCACCGGGCTTCGTGATCACCGACGCCACCAGGAACCGCCCCATCGAATGGCAGCAAAGCTTCCTGAAGGCCCGCGCCATCGGCCGTGAACAGCGCCCAGATGACCTGGTGGGCACCGCGCTTTACCTTTTGAGCGACCTGGCCGGCTTTGTGAGCGGCCAGACCATCGTGGTCGACGGCGGCCACATCATGTACTGATCCCCCTCATCACACACATCACAAGGAGGAGACCCATGAGCACCACCACACCCATCCTGCACCACTACGCCTTTTCCACCTTCTCGGAAAAGGTGCGCGCCGCACTCGGCCTCAAGGGCCTGGCCTGGCGCTCGGTGGACATCCCCGGCCTGCCGCCGCGGCCTCTGCTGTCGCCGCTGACCGGTGGCTACCGCCGCGCCCCGGTGCTGCAGGTGGGCGCAGACATCTACTGCGACACCAACATCATCCTGCCCACCCTGCAGCGCCTGTTTCCGCAGGGCCCCTCGCTGTTCCCCAAGGGCAGCGAGGGCGTGGCGCAGGGCATGGGTTTCGCCTGGGAGCGCCAGATGTGGATCCCCACCATCGGCGTGCTGGTGCACTACATCGGCGAACACATCCCGCCCGAGTTCCTCAAGGACCGCAAGGAGGGCTACCTGATGGTGGACATCTCCAAGGACGCCATGGCCCCGCAGTTCGCGCAGCATGTGCAGTTCGTCAGGGCGCAGATCGCCTGGCTCACGCAGGCCGTCACGGCGCGGCCCTTTCTGTTCGGTGATGCGCCCAGCGCGGCAGACCTGGCCTGCTGGCAGACGATCTTCCTGCTGCGCAAGAACTGTCCGCCCGAGGTGGATGCGCTGTTGGGCATCGCACCTGATTCGCCACTGAAGGCCTGGTACGACCGCATCGTGGCCCTGGGGCATGGCACGCCCACCGAGATGACATCAGAAGAAGCCTTCGCGGTGGCTGCGGCGTCCACACCGGCGCCCGTGACGCACCTGGACGCCAACGGCGACCCGGGCGGCCTCAAGGCCGGCACCGCCGTGGTGGTCACGCCCGACGACAACGCCAGGGTGCCGGTGCGCGGCACGCTGGTGGCCGCCGGTGCCGATGAGGTGATCGTGGCCATCCAGGATGAGAAGGCCGGTGCGCTGCATGTGCACTTCCCGCGCCTGGGCTTTGATGTCCTGGCCGCCTGACCCCCACGCAACACCACCGACCCCGTTCATTCAACAAACTGGAGGAGAACCCATGAGCACCCTGGAAGCCAACAAGCAACTCTGCCGCGACTACTTCACCGCCTTCCTGAAAGGCGACAGCGACTGGATGAAGCGCCACATCGCCCCCGCCTTCGTGCGGCACGACCCCGGCCTGCCCTTCGAGGTGCGCGGGCCGGAAGGCGTGATGCAGCTTCACCATGCCCTGATGCCCGCCTTCCCCGACATGAAGCTGCCGCTGGAAGACTTCGTGGCCGAAGGCGAAAAGGTGCTGGTGCGCCTGCGCGTGCAGGGAACGCACACCGGGCCCTTTGGCGACATGGCGGCCACCGGCAAGACCATCGACATCGGCGTGCTGGACCTGTTCCAGATCCGCGACGGCGTGCTCATCGAGCACTGGGCGCTGCTGGACAATCTGGGCATGCTCAAGCAACTCGGCGCCATTCAATAAACGACAGCGGAGCACCCCCATGCAATTCCTGGCCAACACCACTTCGCCCTACGTGCGCATAGCCCGCATCTCGATGATCGAGAAGGGGCTGGACATCGAGCCGACCATCGTCGACCCCTGGGCCGACGACGCGCGGCTGCGGGCGGCCAATGCGGCCACGCGTGTGCCCACCCTGGTGCTGGACGATGGAACGCCCTTGGCCGAAAGCATGATGATCGTGAACTGGTTGGAGGCCACGCGGCCGGCGCCGGCGCATGAAAGCCTGTTCGGGCCGGCGGCCGACATGCCCGGGGTGTTGTCGAACAGCGGCATCGCCCTGGGCGTGATCGACGCGGCGGTGCACACCATCATCATCCGCAAGGTGACGGCCCCGGTGCTGTTCGATGAGACCCCGGTGGGCCTGCGCCGCCGGCGTACGATGGCCGAAGGCATGGAACGGCTGGAGGCCATTGCTGCGGCCAAACCCATGGCGGCCGACGGCATTCCGCGCCTGGACGCCATCTGCGCCGTGACCGCGATTGATTACCTGAACTTCCGCTTCACCGACGCGCCATGGCTGCCCGCCATGCCCGCGCTCAATGCGCTCAGCCAGCGCCTGCGCACGCGGCCCTCGATCAGCAAGACCATGCCGTTTGTAGCGGCTTGAGCGGCCGGCGCCGCCTCAGGAGATCAGGCCCTCAGACCTTCAGGACCGGGCGCACCCCGTCAGGTGCGCCACCAACTGCCCCAGTGGTGAACCCGGCGTGGGCTCACTGCGGGTGACCAGGCTCATGCGCCGCATGGCCCATTCGTCCTGCAGTGGCAGCACCTTGAGCTGCATGGCCGGGGCGAAGGAGCGAGCCGCCGTCATGGGCAGCACGCCCACACCCAAGCGCGCCTCCACGGCGCGGCACACGGCCTCGAAGCTGCGCACCTGAACCCGCAGCACCATGGCGCGCATCATCAGCGCGGCCTGGTCGGCCAGCAGGCGCGTGAGGGTGCTGGTGCCCTCAAGGCCAATCAAGTCGCGGTCCAGCAGGTCGGCAAATTTCAGGCCGTCGGTGGGCACCGCGTCGTCCTCGCGCACCACCGCGGCCAGTTGGTCACCGCGGTAGGGCTGCACATGAAGGCCGCTGACATCAGCGCCCTCTACGATCACGCCCAGCTCAATCTCGCCCCCGCGCACCCGCCGAACCGCATCTTCGCTCCAGCACTCCTCCAGCACGATGCGCACATCCGGCTGGGCCTGCTGGAAGGAGGCCACGTCGGCCGGCAGGAACTGCGTCATGGCCGAGGTGTTGCCGTGGATGCGCAGCACGCTGCGCGACCCCTGCGTGTAGTTGGCCATCTCCGCGCGCATGTGGTTGACCGTCGCAATCACCTCGCGCGCCAGCAGCATCAGCTGTTCGCCGGCCGGCGTCAGTTCCAGGCCACGGGAGTGGCGTTCAAACAGCTGGGCCTTGAACTGGTGCTCCAGCAGCGACAGCCGCCGGCTGGCCGCGGGCACGGTGATGAAACTGGCCTCCGCCGCGCGGGTGAGGTTGCGCATTTCCGCCGCGCGCACGAACAGGGCCAGGGAGTCCAAGTCAGGCAGCATCCGCGGATTCTCCCAAAACCGCAGGGGTGGGGCCTCATGGCTTTCCTGCCCCGGTCTGGCGGCGTGCCCAGACGCCCGCCGTGAACGGGCACTTGGCAGCGCGCGGCCTTGTGTTTCCGGCAAGGCCTCCTTGCAGCCTTTTCAATTCACCCGGGAACCACGCCGGCCTACAGTGTGGTGAAACATTCCCACAGGAGACACCCGTGAAGAAGATGTTCATCGGCGGCCGCTGGCTTGGCGCCCAGGACGGCCGCACCCTGCCGGTCATCAACCCGGCAGACGGCGAGGCCTTCGACCAGATCCCGCGCGGCACGGCGCACGAAGTGGACCTGGCGGTGAAGGCGGCACGCGCCGCACTGGACGGCGCCTGGGGCAAGCTCACCGCCACCGAGCGTGGGCGCCTGCTCATCAAGCTGGGCACCAAGGTGCTGGACCACCATGAGGAGCTTGCGCAGCTCGAGGCCCGCGACACCGGCAAGCCCATCACCACCGCCCGCAACGACATCACCGTGCTGGCGCGCTACTTCGAGTTCTACGGCAGCGCCGCAGACAAACTGCACGGCGAGGTGATTCCCTTCCTCAACGGCCACCACGTGGCCCTGGTGCGCGAGCCCCTGGGCGTGACCGGCCACATCATTCCCTGGAACTACCCGGCTCAGATGATGGGCCGCACCATCGCCCCGGCCTTGGCCGCCGGCAATGCCGTGGTGTTGAAGCCCGCAGAAGACACCAGCCTTTCGGCCCTGCGGGTGGCCGAACTGGCCGTGGAGGTGGGCTTTCCCGACGGATCGTGGAACGTGGTCACCGGCCTGGGCGAAGAGGCCGGCGCGGCGCTCTCAGGACACCCGGGCATCGACTTCATCTCCTTCACCGGGTCGAACGAAGTGGGCACCCTGGTGCAGCAGGCTGCGGCCAAGAACGCGGTGAAGTGCGTGCTGGAGTTGGGCGGGAAGTCGCCTCAGATCGTGTTCGAGGACGCCGACATCGAGCGCGCCGTGCCCATCATCGTGCGCGCCATCGTGCAGAACGCCGGGCAAACCTGCACCGCCGGCAGCCGCCTCCTCGTTCAGCAGTCCATCTACGACCGCTTCGTGGAACAGGTGGCCGCCGCCTACGCCAAGGTGCGCGTGGGCACGCCTGAAATGGACTTTGACTGCGGCCCGGTGATGAACCCCGCCCAGCAAGCCCGCGTGAACCGCTACATTGCCAACGCCAAGGCGGCGGGCATCCCGGTGCTGGCCGAGGGCACGGTTGCCAGCGGCGTCTCGCCCACCGGCCACTGGGTCACGCCCACCTTCTTCGGCCCCGTACCGCGCGACGCACAACTGGCCTGCGAGGAAGTCTTCGGCCCCGTGCTGGCGGCCTTCCCCTTCAAGGACGAAGCCGATGCGATCGCACTGGCCAACGGCACGCCCTATGGCCTGCTGGCCGCCGTGTGGACCGAAAACGGCGGGCGCCAGACCCGTGTGGCCAAGGCCGTGAAGGCAGGCCAGTTGTTCATCAACTGCTACGGCGCGGGCGGCGGTGTTGAACTGCCCTTCGGTGGCACCAAGCGCAGCGGCCACGGGCGCGAGAAGGGCTTCCTGGCCCTGGAAGAAATGACGACCACCAAGACCGTGGTGCAGTACCACGGCTGAAGCACAGTTGAAGCGCGGTTGAACGAGTGGCCAGCGGCTCAGCGCCGCTGCGCCAACAGCGCCTGCGCACGCAGCAGCACCGGCTTGTCGACCATCTTGCCGTCCACGGCCACCGCCGCACCGCCTGCGGCCTCGATGGCCGCCACCACGCGCAGGGCCCAATCAATCTCCACCGCGCTGGGGCTGAAGGCCGCGTTCACCGGCCCCACCTGGTTGGGGTGGATGCACAGCTTGCCGCCAAAGCCCAGCCGCCGCGCACGCTGCGCATCCGCATCCACGCGGCTGGTGTCGTTCACCTCCACCGTCACGCCGTCCAGTGGCGCGGGAACATTGGCCAGGCGCGAGGCCAGCACCAAGGCGCTGCGGAACATCAGCAGCGCATCATCCTCGCCCGCGATGCCCAGGTCCACCTGGAAGTCAATGGAGCCGAAGGCCAGCCGCATCACGGCAGGGTGAGCTGCGATCGCGTCGCGCTGTGCAAAGCCCTGGGCGGTTTCGATCAGCGCCACCAGCGGTTTGCCGCCAGAAGCCTCAAAGGCAAGCTGCAGTTGCTCAGGCGACTCAGCCTTGGGCACCATCACCGCCTGCACGGCAGCAAAGCGCGCGCACAGGGCCAGGTCTGCGTTCATCCAAGGCGCCACTGCGTTGACCCGCACCCACAGGGGAACCGTAGCCGAAGCACCATCGCGGGTAGCCACGGAGCGCGCGTCGAGGCCGGGCGCCAAGGCCTGCTCCAGCGCCGCACGCGCACTGTCCTTGTCCTGCGGCGCCACCGCATCTTCCAGGTCCACGATCACCGCATCGGCCCCGCTGGACAGGGCCTTGGCGATGCGGTCGGCCCGAGTGGCCGGCACGAACAGCGCGCTGCGCGCCGTGGGTGCTTGCGCTGTCGTGGTGGCCGTTGATGTTGTGGTGTTGGCGGTGGCGTTCATGCCCTCAAGCATGCCCGCCCCGCGCGCATCCGACCATTGCAAAGCCGCGAACGGCGGCTTATCGGCTGATCAAGCCGCCGCCGCGCGCCGCCCCGACACACGCCGCACCAGGCCCATCACCGAGCGCCACAGCATGCGCAGCAGCACCAGCGTGGCCAGAATCTCCAGGCCCGTCACCAGCACCGCCCAGGCGCTGTTGCGCGCGGCAGCGCGGCGCTGGAACTTCTCGATGAGGTGGTCACGCATCAACTCGATGGAGTCGTAGAAGCTCGGGATCACCAGCAGCGTGAGGATGGTGGACGTGATGGTGCCGCCGATGATGGCCACGGCCAAGGGGCGGTAGAACTCACCGCCCATGCCCATGCCGATGGCCACCGGCAGCATGCCCGCAATCAGCGCGAAGGTCGTCATCAGGATGGGGCGCAGGCGCTTGCGCCCGGCCGTCATCAGCGCTTCCTCACGGTCCACACCCTCGGCCTCCAGCACCCGCGCCGCATCCAGCAGCAGGATGGCGTTCTTGGCCACCAAGCCCATCAGCATGATGATGCCGATGAAGCTCATCAGGTTGAGCGTGCCACCCGTCATCAACAGAGCCAGCACCACCCCAATCAGCGACAAGGGCAAGGACAACATCACCGCCAGCGGCGCGGTGAAGGAGCTGAACTGAATCACCAGGATGAAGTACATGAGCCCGATGCCGGCCACCAGCGCCGTGCCCATGCGCTTGAACACTTCCTGCTGGTCCTTGGACGCACCGGCCAATTCAATGCCATAGCCGGGCGGGAAATCCATCGAGCGGGCCAGCTTCATCGCGTCCGCGGTCACTTCACCCGGTGAACGACCCTGCGCATTGGCACCGACGCCCACGCTTCGCTTGCCGTCGATGTGCTCGATGCGCGAAGGCGCCTTGCCCATGGTGACCGTGGCAATCTGCGAAAGCGGCACGGTCTGCCCTGTGGTGCCGATGGGCACCGGCAGACGCTCGATGCTGGACGCGTCCAGCCGGTCAGCCGGCATCAGGCGCACCGCCACATCACGCGCCTCACCCGTGGGGTCCACCCAATCACCCGATTCCACGCCGGCAAAGGCCACGCGCAGGGTGTTGGTCACGTCAGACGCCGAGATGCCCAGTGCAGCCGCCAGGCCGCGGTCCAGCTCGATCTGCAGTTCGTTCTGCGGCGACTGCAGGGACAAGGACACATCCACCGCGCCGGGTACCTGCCGCAGGCGGTCCATGTAGTCCTCGGTGATCTGCAGCAGCTTGCGCGAATCAGGCCCGGTGAAGCGCACCTGCACCGGCTTTTGAGCACCGCCGGCCAAGTCGTCCAGCACCGAATACTCGGCGCCCACGAGCACCGCAATCTTCTGACGCAGCTCTTCGCCCACCTCCACCGTGGAGCGCTTGCGCGACTTGGTGTCGCCCACGTCCACATACACACGCCCGCCGTTCACATTGACCTGCGCGTTGGTGGCCTTGGTTTCCGGCAGATCGCGCGCCAGCGCCGCCGCGGCCTCCACCTTCAAGCGGGCATATTCCAGGTTGGACGACGGCGGCGTGCGCACATCAATGGCCAGGATGCCGTAGTCACTCACCGGCAGGAAGCTGGTGCCGCCAAACTTGGCCTGCAAGGCCAGGGCCCCCACAAAGCTCAATGCGGCAAAGGTGGTCATCCAGCGGCGGTGGTGCAGCGCCCAGGCGATCACCGCACCGTAGCGGTCGGCCTGATGGTCGAACCAGGTGTTGAACCGCTCCAGCACGCGGCTGATGCCGCGCTTGGGTTGATGCGCGTGCCCCGGGGGGTCGCCCCAGTAGGCCGACAGCATCGGGTCCAGCGTGAAGGAGATCAAGAGGCTCACCATCACCGAGGCCACCACCGTCAGCGCAAAAGGCCGGAACCACTCGCCCGAGATGCCCGGCATGAAGGCCACCGGAATGAACACCGCCACGATCGAGAACGTGGTGGCGGCCACCGCCAGGCCAATCTCGGCTGTGCCCTGAAGGGCTGCGGTGACACGGTCGGCGCCCCGCTCCATGTGGCGCACGATGTTCTCGCGCACCACGATGGCGTCATCAATCAGCACACCGATGGCCAAGGACAAGCCCAGCAGCGTCATGAAGTTCAGCGTGAAGCCACACAGCCACACCGCAATGAAGGACGTGAGCACGGATGTGGGCAGCGACAGCGCCGTGATCAACGTGGAGCGCCAGGAGTTGAGGAACACATAGACCACGAAGATGGTGAGCACCGCTCCCAGCACCAGCGCCTCGATCACATTGTTGAGGCTGCGCTGCGCGTTCTTGCCCCCGTCTTCCGTGATGGCGATGCTCGTGCCCTCGGGCAACTCCGCCGATATGGTCTTCACGAGTTCCCGCACATCAGCCGCGACGCTCACGGTGGAGGCCTCGCGCGAACGCACGATGGACAGGCCCACATTGGGCTTGCCATTGCGTTGGCTGAGCGAGCCCACCTCGGCGAAGCCGTCCTCGATCACCGCAATCTGCCCCAGGCGCACCAGTTCCGACCCGCTGCGCCGCACCACGATCTGCGCGAACTCCTCGGGCTTTTCCAGGCGGCCCAGCAACCGGATGCTTTGGTCCTCCAATACGCCACGCACCTTGCCCACCGGGGCTGCGGTGTTTTGCGTGCGCAGGGCCTGCAGCACCTCATTCACGGTCACGTTCAGCTCGCGCATCTTCTGCGCCTGCAGCAACACACTGAGTTCGCGCCGCAGTGCGCCGTAGACGTTGACCTGTGCCACACCGGAGATGGCGCGGAAGCGGTCGGCCACCTGGTCTTCGGCCAGCCGCGAAATCTCCGCATGCGACTGCGAACTGGAGGACAAGGCCACCTGCATGATGGGCTGCGCCGACGGGTCCACGCGCACGATCACCGGCTCACGGATTTCGGTGGGCAGCTTGTAGCGCACCGCGCCCAGCGCATTGCGCACCTCATCGGCCCCTTCCACCAGGTTCTTGCCGAATTCGAAGAAGATCTGGATGGACGCACCGCCCTCATTCGCGCTGGAGCGCACCTCGCGCACGGCATTGACCGATTGCAGCGACTTCTCCACGCGGTTGAGCAGTTCCCGCTCCACCGTCTCGGGCGAAGCACCGGGGTAGGGAATGTTCACCACCAGCAGCGGCAGCGCCACATCCGGCCGTTCGTTGACCTTCAACTGCGTGAGCGCCAGCAGGCCCATGGCCATCAGGCCAAAGATGATCACCACCGTGGCCACCGGGCGGCGGACACTGAAGTTCGACAGGAACATGGATCAGCCCCCCTGGCGGGCAGTGTTCGAAGCGCCGGGCGCGCCGGCCACGCCGCGCATTTCAAAGCGCTGCCCCTGCGCAGGGCGGCTGCCGGGGCTGCGCAGCACGCGGTCACCGGCCTGCAGTCCTTTGGTCACCGTGAAGAGGCCCGTGCGCGCATCGCGCGGGGCAACCTCCACCACTTGGCGCTGCAGGCTCTGGTCCACCAAGCGCCACACGATGGTCTGTTCGCCCTGGCGCACCAAGGCGGTTTCCGGCAATGCCATAACCGTATTGGTCGGCACATCCACCGTGCCCTCGGCATACAGGCCGGCAATCAAGCCCGCCCGGGCGCCGCCCGTCAGATCCACCACCACCGCCACCTGGCGAGAGACGGGTTGCGCCACCGCGTCAATGCGCCGGATGCGCCCCTCCCGGCTCTCGCCCTCGCGGCCCTGGATGCGGATCTTCACCGCCTGGCCCACGCGCAGTTCGGCCACGCGCTCGGCCGGTACAAGGGCTTCATAACGAAGACTGGAGGGGTCGATCACCTGCACCAGTTCCTTGCCCATGGTGGCCGTGTCGCCCGCCGACACCTTGCGTGAGGCGATCACACCGTCAAAGGGCGCGCGCACCTCGGTGCGCTCCAACTGTTGGCGCGCGGTGGCCACGCGGGCCCGCGCAGCCACCACCTCGCTTTGCGCCAGATTGCGCCGCACCTCGGCGTCTTCCAGCGCCTGAATGGACGTCATGCCCTGGGACTGCAGCGACTTCAGCCGCTCATGGGTGCGCTCCGCACCTTCGAAAGAACGCGAGGCCGCGCGCAAAGCCTCCTCGGCGGAGGTGAGGCTGTCGCGGATGGCCACGTCGTCCAGCTTCACCAGCAACTCACCCTTGCGCACGGTCTCGCCGTTGTCGCGGGCCACCCGCAGCACCACCGAGGCCACCTCGGCGCGCAAGTCGGCGCGGCGCTCGGCCTGCAGGGCGCCGGTGAGCACAGGCGCCGACACGCCGCTGCTGCGGCCAGCCACGATCACGTCTTCGGCGCCAATGCTCAACACGGGCAGGGCACGGTCCGCCGACGAAGCGGCAGCAGCGGGCTTTCCAGCGGCCTCACCCGCCCCGCTTTGCCCGCAACCCACCATCACCAAGGCAGCCACGGCCGACCCCAGCACCCCAAGGCCGCGCAGGGCCCGCTTGCATCCACTGTTCAATTTGTTTCTCCGTTCGGTCACCGGCCTTTTGATGGAGGCTCGGCATCGAAGTTCATCGCAATGGCGATGCTCCCCGCGCATCTGGCAGCGCATCAGACAATTGGACGCGCAAAACGCGGATGAATCCACGTCGCCCCGACGAACTGCAGGAGCAGGCGACGGGCGTCAAAACCCAGAGGATAGCCGTTTGGCGGCGCATGCGTGCCCTCAACACTCCCGGGTTATCGTGTCGGACACCACCGCGCCGGCACGGTTCTAGCCTGTCGCCGCCACCGTCGCGGCCTTTGCGGCACTGTGCAGCCCCAGCACGCCAATGACGATGAGCCCGATGCTCACCAGCTTCAGCACCGTGGCCGGCTCCCGAAACCACAGGATGCCCACCGCCGCCGTGAGCAGCGTGCCTACGCCCGACCACACCGCATAGGTCACGCTCAAGTCCAGGGTGCGCACCACGAAGGTATTGCAGGCGAATGCCAGGGCGTAGCAGGCGAACATCACCCCGGCCGGCAACCAGTTGGAGAAGCCATCGGCCAGCTTCATGCAGGTGGTGCCCACCACCTCGAAGGCAATGGCCAAGGCCAGCAAGGCCCAGGCCTGGGGCACGGTTGGAATCCAGCTCATGCTCGCTCACACAATTGATAGGGCTTGTACAGGGTGATCTTTGCACAGTGCGCGGGCTTGCATGCACACTTGGGGCATGAGCACGCCCAGCACACCGAGCCCTTCCAGCGCATTCACTCCCAGCGGCGCCACCCACATGGCCAAGGTCGAAGCCGACCGCATCACCGTGCGCGGGCAGGACCTGTGCCGCGATGTGTTGGGCCAGCAGTCCTTCACCGCCTACTTCCTGTTTCTGCTGACGGGTCAGACGCCCAGCGACCACCTCGTCAAGGCCGCCGACGCCTGCATGGTGGCCATTGCCGAACACGGTCTGGTGCCCTCGGTGCAGGCCGCGCGGATGACGCACGCCGCTGCGCCCGACGCACTGCAGGGCGCGGTGGCCGCTGGCCTGCTGGGATGCGGCCCGGTGATCTTGGGCGCTTCGGAAACCGCGGGCCAGCTCTTGTCCCGTGTGGTGGCGGCCGCTCAGTCCGATGGGCGGCCCATGACCGAACATGCACGCGAACAGCTAGGCGCCCTGCGGGCCGCGCGCCAGGCCCTGCCGGGTTTCGGTCATCCGGTGCACAAGCAGAAGGACCCTCGCGCCGTGCGTTTGTTGGAACTGGCCGCCCAATGGGGTTTTGCAGGCGCGCATGTGGCCGCGCTGCAGGCGATTGCCGACCAAGTGGAGCCGGTGTACGGCAAGCCCTTCCCCATGAACGTGTCGGCCGCCATCCCGGCTGTGCTGCTGGATGCGGGCTACCCCATCGGCGCGCTCAAGGGCATTCCCTTGCTGGCGCGCACCGCGTCCCTGGTGGCGCACCTGTTGGAAGAACAGGCACGGCCCATCGGCTTCAAGCTGGCCGCGGCGGCGGATTTGGCCATGCACTATGACGGGCCCGATGCCACCTGACGCCGTCAGCCCACTGGATGTGCTGCGCCGCTTCGCGCCGCACGACTTCAGCCTGGATGCGTTCTTTCAAGCAAGGCTGCAGGCGCAGCCGCAGCAGGTGCTGCTGGAATTTGAGGACGAAAGCCTCACGTGGGCGCAGTGCTCCTCCAGGGCAGACCAAGCAGCCGCCTGGCTGCGGCAAAAAGGTCTCCAAGCCGGTGACCGCATCGGCCTGATGGCCTTCAACCATCCTGCCACCGCGCTGCTGCTGCTGGCCTGCGCACGGTTGGGTCTCATCCTCGTCCCCTGCAACCCTGAGTTTGAAGCGCGCGACGCCCGCTACATCTTCGGGCATGCGCAAGTGAAGGGCGTGGTGTGTTCCATCGAGGCCGCCGAAGTGGTGGCGCAAGCGTTGGACGGTCTGGATGAGCCAGGGCATCCTCCACCCTGGCAAGTGGCCATCGAGCATCCGTTGAATGGCGAAGCCCCCATGCTTGAACAGTGGGCCTCCTTCAACGGCGAAGCCGCGCCTTCTTCAGGACCTGCGGACGCGACCAACCGCGCCGACCAAACCCTCTTCATCCTCTACACCTCCGGCACCACCGGTTTCCCAAAAGGCGTGATGCACAGCCAGCGCAGCTACGTGCTCACCGCCGAAGCCTTCGTGCAGCGCATGCACCTGCAGCCCGACGAACGCCTGTTGTGCGTGCTGCCCCTGTTCCACATCAACGCACTCATGTACTCGCTGGGCGGCGCCATGGCCTGCGGCGGCACGCTCATCCTGGTGCGGCGCTTCTCGGCCTCCGGCTTCTGGCGCACCGCGGCCCACACGCGGGCCACCGAGGTCAACGTCATCATGTCCGCTGCCGCCATCCTTGCGCGAAGGCCGGCTGAAGAGTTCGACCCGGGCCACAGCCTGCGCAAGATGTTCATCGCACCCCTGAGCGCCCATCTCAAGGACGCCTTCGAGCAGCGCTTTGGCGTGCCGGTGCTCATCGAGTGCTACGGCATGACCGAAATTCCCGGCCTCTTGGCCAACCCCTACAAGGGGCCGCGCAAGCTGGGCAGCATGGGCACCATCTCCGCGCACCCCGACCCCGCCATCGAGCGGCCGCAGGTTCGACTGGTGGACGAGGCCGGTGGTGAAGTGGCGGTGGGCCAAGTGGGCGAACTGCTGGCACGCACCCCCACCCTCATGCAGGGCTACTGGCGAGACCCCGAACAAACGGTCGCCGCCTTTCGCGATGGTTGGTTTGCCACCGGTGACCTGGCCTGGCGCGACGAAGACGGCTTCCACTTCTTCCACGCCCGGCAGAAGGACATCATCCGCCGACGCGGGGAGAACATCTCGGGTGCGGAGATCGACACCGCCGTGGCCAGCCACCCCGGGGTGTTGGAGTGCGCCACCATCGGCGTGCCGGCCGAACTGGGTGAAGAGGAAGTCTTGTGCGCGGTGGTGGTGAAGCCGGGCGTATCCCTGACCCCGCAAGAGATCCACACACACGCCTGCGAAAAGCTGTCACCCCTGAAACACCCCCGCTATGTGGTGCTGGTGGACAGCCTGCCCCACACCGGCTCACTGAAGATCGCCAAGTTCCGTCTCAAGCCTGCGGACGAACTGATTCGTCGCGCCACTGATTTCCACAAGGAGCCCCCACGATGAAGCCCACGGCCTACGACAGCACCGACCTCATCACGCAGGAGGTGCTCAAGCGCTACGAGTCCACGCCCGACCCGCGCCTGCGGGAAATCATGCTGTCGCTCATTCGGCACCTGCACGCCTTTGCCAAGGACGTAAAGCTCACCTCGCCCGAATGGCTGGCGGCCATGCAACTGCTGGAGGAAACCGGCACCTGGTGCGCGCCCGGCCGCAATGAGTTCATCATCTTCTCCGACGCCCTGGGCCTGTCCATGCTCACAGTCACGCAGGACTACCAACGCCCCGAAGGCGCCACCGAGCCCACGCTGTTGGGCCCCTTCCTGGTGGAGGGCGCACCCAAGTTCGAGATGGGCCAGGACATCAGCCGGGGTGCACAAGGCGTCCCCTTGTATTCACACGGCCGCGTGGTGGATGGGCAGGGCCAACCGGTGAAGGGCGCGGTGATCGACGTTTGGCACAGCGACGACCGCGGCATCTACGACGTGCAGGATCACTTCGAAACCAATGGCGCCTGGGCCCGCGGACAGCTCAACACCGGCGAAGACGGGCGCTTCAGCTTTTGGAGCGTGATGCCGGTGGACTACCCCATCCCCCAGGACGGTACGGCCATTCGCATGATCCACGCCACCACGGGCGAGAGTTGGCGGCCCGCCCACCTGCATTTCCGCATCGTGGCACCAAACCTGCGCCCGCTGGTCACGCACCTGTTCGACCGGCAAAGCGAACGCCTGGACCGCGATGCGGTGTTTGGCGTGAGGCCTTCACTGGTGGCGGATTTCGTGCGGCATGCGGGTGGCGCGGCACCCGACGGGCGCAACATGGATGGGCCCTATTGCACGCTGGAGCACACCTTCGTGATGGCCCCAGCCTGAATCAAACGCCGGCATCAAGCGTCGACATC
>JAIYCN010000093.1 GCA_027487995.1 Rubrivivax sp.
GATGGTGGTGTCCTCCAGCAGCCTTTCGCCCTACGCGGTGGAAGAAGTGATGGACACCGCCATCAAAACCCACCACCACGCCGAGCTGAAGGCCGCCGAGGCACTGGCTTCGCTTTCGGGAGCACTGCCCGCCCTGGGTATCGTGGCTTGCGTGCTGGGCGTGGTGAAGACCATGGACAACATCGACCAACCGCCTCCAGTGCTCGGTGGACTGATCGGTGGCGCGCTGGTGGGGACGTTCCTGGGCGTGTTCTTCGCTTACGGACTGGTCGACCCCATGGCCAACCGACTCAAGCAGATCATTGATGACGAGGGTGAGATCTACCACGTGGTCAAGCAACTCATCGTGGGTACGCTGCATGGCCACCCGATGCCGCTCATCATCGAAGCAGCGCGCGTTGCCATCAGCCACGAGAAGCAGCCCTCCTTCTCGGAAGTGTTCGACGGGATGCGGGGCAAGTAAGCCATGGCTGAAGCTGCCGCACTCGACGCGCCGCCCAAGGCGGACGCAGCGCCCGAGGCCCCGCCCGGTGGGCCTGCTCCGGTTGCGAACACCGACCAGCCGCAGCCCAGTGCGGAGCCCGCAGCCGAGGCCGACGCGGGCGAAGGCAATGTCGCGCCGATCATCGTCAAGAAGATCGTTGGCGGCCACGGCGGCGCACACGGCGGCGCCTGGAAGATCGCCCTGGCCGACATGATGACGGCCATGATGGCCTTCTTCCTGCTGATGTGGCTGCTGGGTTCGTCCGAAGCGGACAAGCGAAAGTCGGTGGCGGACTACTTCCGCGCGTCGACCTCCCACAGCATCGTGGAGATGGGCCGCAATTCCGGCTCTGGCGGCATCCTGGGCGGACAGTCGATCATCGACCCTGAGGCCATGCCCAACCCGCCCAGGCAGACCGCCATGATGGAACGCGTGACGCCACGATCGGAAGGCGGTCCCAGTGAAAACGACCCCGCGGACCGCACCGGGTCTGGCGACATGGATGTCGACGCCAAGCGCAAGGCCGCGCAGGAGCAGCAGGAGCAGGACGCCTTCGACAAGATCGAACGCGACCTCAAGGAGAAGCTGGCCCAGAGCAAGCGCTTCGAGAACATCAAGGACCAGGTGCAGTTCACCCGAGAAAAGGACGGCCTGCGCATTGACATCATCGACAAGGCCGACTTCGCGATGTTCGGCTTGGGCACCTCCAAGATGCTGCCCCGCTCGGAAGCCCTGGTGGCCGAAGTGGCGGCGGCGGTTTCCAAGCTGGACAACAAGCTCGCCGTGCGTGGTCACACCGACAGCATCCCGTTCGGCCCCGGCGACGACCGCAGCAACTGGTCCTTGTCCGCCGAGCGTGCCGAATCCACGCGTGCGGCATTGGAGAAGCGCAACATTCCGGCCAGCCGTTTCGCCAAGATCGAGGGCGTGGCGGACACCATGCCCTACAACTCAAAAGACCCGTCTGATCCGCGCAATCGACGCATCAGCGTAACAGTTCTGCACAAGAACTGAAGTGCGTTTCCCGATGGCCAGACGAGCAAGCCATGACCCAACGAGAAAGCGGCCCGCGGGCCGCTTTCCTGCTTTCACATGTGCCGACTTGCCGAGTCGTTCAACGCCCCGAAGTGCCACTCGGCGCAGCAGCGGGTGAAACTGCCGGGGGGGCAGCGCTGGTGGCAGGAGCCGGTGCCGTCTCCGGCGGCTGCGGTCGCGGGTACTGCACCGTGCGTGGCGCGGGAGCCACCACCGGGCCCTTGGCCGTGGCCACACCCGCGGACTTTGCCGCCTCGAGGTAGCGTTCGCGTTGCAGCACCACCAACGCTTCCACATCGCGTTTGAGCGCACCCAGATTTTCCTGCTGCCCCTGCATGGCCTTGACCTCGTCAGCCATCTTCTTCATGGACGCGGCCTGCGCCTGCACGCGCGAATCCATGGACTGGACCTGCTGCATCAGCGCAGCGGTGCGGGACTGCACTTCCTTGGCAGTGGCCTGCGGCACTTGAGTCACCAATCCCTGCGAAGCCTTGCTCGCCTCCTCCAGGTTGGCAGACAACTTGGCCTGCAACTGCGCGAAGGCATCCTGCTTGACCTGCATCTCCGCTAGGCTGTCATTGAGCAGGGTCAGGCTCTCCAAACCAGCCGACATCTCCACATAGCGTTTGCCCACCGCCAACACCGTGGCGTCGAGCTTGGCCATGCGGCTGGCCACCTGCGTCACGATGGCGGCGGTCAGCACGACGCTCACCACGGCAATGCCACCTGCCACGCCGAGCACGATCTTGGATTGCCGGCGCGCTTTGGCCAACTCTGCCTCCAAGGCGGTGTGGGTCTCCAGAAGCTTCGCGCCCGCGGCAGCGCTGGAGGCGGCGGACCGATTGGCCAATTCAGCCGCATCCAGCACCAGGCCCGAGAGCGTGTCCATTTTCTGGGAGGCCGCCGACGAGGCCACGGCCGCCAGGGCAGCCTCCGTGGCCAGGCGAGCCTGGCGCTCCACCTCACTCTCGTCGGTCTCCGGCTCGTTCTGCGCTGTGGCGCCGGCCCCGCCTGATGAGGGTGACAAACCGTCTTGCGCCTTCACCGTTGGGTCTGCACCCTCGGCCTGGATGGCGGACGCCGCCACGACGGGTGGGTCGCCCATGGGCGTGAACCCCTCAGCGTTGCCGGCACCGGCATCCATGTCGGGTGGTGCGACAGACTCGGCTGGGGCCTGCTCGGTCGAGGGCTTGGTTTGGTCGTTCATGGTGAACTCCTTTTGAAGAGCCCCCGCCGCTTTGATGGTCCCTGCGGTGGTTCTTGGGGCTGACGGTCTGAGATCTGACGCTCCAAGGCCGTCACGGCCTTGGAGGTGTGTTGGTTGAACTGCGCCAATGCGGCCATGCGGGCATCAAGCTCGGCCGTGGATTGATCGCGCCTTGCGGCACCCTGGTCGAGCTGCCCAGGTGCGAAACGTCCGTTCACGGGAGCACGGCCGGCCTCGCGGCGCACCTCGGTGCTGGAAGACTCCCGAACACCGCGGCGTCCAAGAGTGGGCGGCAACAGCGCGGCCAGCGCCTGGGCATCCAGGCCAGGAGGCGGTGCAGCGCCAATGGCGGGCCGCAGGCGCTTGGTCCCGACCCCCACCGAAGAAGACAGGGCGGAGTTCGACCCCGCCGATACCGTCACACGGTGCGGTCCTTCCTGGCGCAACACGGCCGGCGCTGCCGCCGGTGAAGCCTTGTCCTCGCTCATAAAGTGCCCTCCTTGCGGACCGAACGTGGACGCACGTCTTCAAGCAGCTCCACAATCTCAGGCACCGGCCGGCGCACCGCAGGTGAATGTCCTGCATCATCTGCGCGCGCCTGCCACCACGCGGCTGCTCCGCTGCCGACGGACACCACGAGGCTGCCCACCCCAATCGCCCAGCGCCGGCGCACCATGGGCACGGCACAGTAGCGATCTCGCATCGCCTTCAGGGCCGCTTGCGCGCGCTGGCCGCACCAGGCCTCGCTGCGCTGCACCCAGGGATGCCTCGCCATACGCCCCGTCCAAACCAGCACCTTCGCCTTCATGGCCAGTAGGCGCGCAGCCGTCCGAGTGGGCACTTTGGCCGGCTCGGCTGGTCGAACAACGAGCGCAGGCTGCGATGGAGCGGGAAACACTTCAGGGGTGGTGGCCACCTCTTGTGGACGGTCCATCCGGCACCGGTGAATGCGCGACCCCCAATCAGC
>JAIYCN010000346.1 GCA_027487995.1 Rubrivivax sp.
AATCTTGGAACTCCTCGTTGCGGAACTCGCGTTTTTGGGGTGTTTTCAGTATCCTCCCCCCCCATGATGCCTGCCAACCCTGGGAACTTCGAATGCCGTCCGAAACCTTGAAGCCTGGTGAGGCCTACATTGGCCTGCTGAATCAAGTCTTGAAAGACCTCGGGGTGTCCGGGGATGGTCCAACGCGAGACGACGCAGCCTTTGGGCTGGCATTCGCGGCGGATGGGCACATCTGCCGGCTGCTGCCTCACCCCAGCCTGGAAGACCGGTTGATTGCAGAAGTCACGGTGGGCAATTTGGGCCTGGACACTTCATCGCAGGGAACCGCAAGCACCCTTCACGAGTTGATCAATCGACTCAACGCTGCCGCCCGCCTGGAACACGACTGGGTGGCTGCCGTGGACGAGAGCAATGAAGTGATCCTGTGGACCTGGCGCGAGGTGCAGCCGATGTCTGCCACCGCCGTGCAGGCGCTGCTGGCCGAGGGTTTGGACCGCGCACAAACATTGAGCGACTTGCTGCAAACCGAAGCCACTCACCTGGTTTCGGGGCCATCGCTGGCACCTACAGATCCATCCTCGAGACCCGGGGTCTCCATAGGGGTTCAAGGGGCGGATTGGCCTGCTCTTCGCGGTTGAGCGGTTTTCACTTCATTCAAGCGCTGCAGTTCGAGAGCCAGGCGTTGCCTCCGCGGCGCTGACCAAGCGGGAGAGACCGGGGAAGCCCCATCATTCATCGGATGACCACCCCCGGGCTGGCCGGAATGGCACCCGATACCTTGCTGAGCGTCACCAGCAGTGCCAAGTACTGCAGCACATCGGCCGAGTGACTCCCATCATTTCGGGGCACGTAGCACGTCTGACCCTTGAAAGGGGCCATGGCCAATGGTTCCTGTGAAGGCGGTTTGTCGGCGCAAACCACGTTGAACAGCGGGCGTGTACCGGCTGCGACGGAGGGGTCACCCACTTGCCACCGGTGCCCAGGGCGGTCAAATTGCGCACGCACGATCTGCCCCAGGAAATAGAAAACCTCCCGGGGCGACCGGCGACTGGTCAGAGGCCAATCAAGGGGCAGGGGGGCAGCGGTACTCACCGCGACGGGCGAACCTGTGCCTGTGCCAGGGCCTTGCTGCGCCGCGGCCTCACCGCCATTGCGATCTTCCAGGCGCCGCGACCGTCTGGCTGCCAGTGTGTTGCGGCACAGATGCTCATCGGCGTGGGGCCAGGAATGAAAGGTCGCAGGTGCGTAGCAGAAGCGCGGGAGGTCCGCCAGCATCACCAATTGGAAGGGGCGGTCGCTGTTACCGCCAGCCCCTGGCAGTTGCTTGATTAGCGGGCGCGCGGCCCCGGCTTGTGGTGGGCCCCAGGCCGCCGGGTTCCAGCCGTTGATGACCGTCCCCACCTGGTAGGTGGCCTCATCGCGGCTTAGCGGCGGGCCCACTGGGGTTTCCACAGGCGCCAGTTCCATGCTCAGGCCCTTGGTCATGGCGTGGGCCAGTAACCCCTGGAACGCGGCCCATGCGTGGGGTTGAACAAGATTGGAAACAAGCGGTGAGCCTTTGGTTGCAGCCGGCGTGCGGTAGAGCTGCTGGATGACCAGGGTGTACAGCACCGTGTTGTCCAGGTGCGTGCCTTCGCTGAGGAAATAAAGCCGATCCATCGGGATGTCGGCCAGAAAATTGCGGGTGAACTGTTCGTTGTCCAGCGTTACCAGTGAATAGCCAAATCCCTGGTTCACATTCAGGCCACCGCTGGCGCTCACTCCCGTAATGAGATTGAGCAGGTGCCCGAAGCCATTGCTGGCGTTGACCGAGCCGCCAACCGAACCGTTGCCGCTGACATAGGAGACTGCGGTGAAGCTGATGGGTTGTTCATCGGCCGCCCGCAGGATGTTCAGCAACAGATTTGACCGCTCGATTTGGTCGAGGGTCTGGTTGTGGCTCACCGCCATGGGGACGAAGCTTTGGTCCAGGCTGGCGCAGCCACTCAGGCTCAGCAGACCAGCCATCATCCAAACAGACCGCAAGCTGCGAAATCGCCTCACCCTGCACCCCTGGAATCCACGGAAATTTTCCGAATTTGAAGAAATTGCTTGGTTGATTACTATTCTGGCATTACCGTCGCCTCCGTTCGATCTCGTCAACCCGGATGGGCGCGCCTCAACCGCTTCCCCCTTCGCGCCTCGAATGCCATGAACATCAGCGTCAAGACCTTTACCGACATGGCCGCTCAGGCGGCGAGACAAAAGGGCTATCTGGATATCGAGACGGTCGCCGTTCAAGATGCGACGGGTCAAACTGTCCAACAGGAAAAGCTGGTTCTCAAGGGAACGGGCTTTCTCGCTCGGCTCAAGCGCCACTTCGGCGTTCGCCCAGAGGGCGCCGACCAGCGGGTGCACAACGCATTTGTGGCTGCCCTGAAAGCCGAGGCCGGCATCTCCAGCCTGGAAAAGCTGGCGCCTGCGGACCGTGAAGTCATCGAGAGTGCGCAAACACCATCAGCCCGCCGGCGCATTGAGGCGGCCGCCCGGTTGGCGACCAACTTGGTTGAACGCGGCCGTGCGGTCGAGCAGACACACACGCAGTCAGTCAATCTGTTCAATCATCTGGTCATCAGCGGCTTCCCGGATAACGAAGATTTCCAGCGTGCCGTTTCGAGCGCCCACGATGAGCTTCATGCTGAGGCGCCGAACGAATTCCCGGCCGACAAGGTCTACCTGCGGACGAGTGAGCTGCGCGACTTCCCCGCCGCCGAATCCGACAGGGCGCCACTGGCGACAGACCTGCAACTGGTCAAGGGGATCCGCAGCGCCGTCAATGCGGAGGTCAAGCGGCGGTGTGCCAATGCGGCGGAGTTGCCTTCTCCGCTCTCTGCTGAAGAGGTCAAGCGCATCGTCGTCGACAAGGTCAAGGCTTGGATCGTCCAGGGCAAGCCCCTGCACGACACGCTGGAGCGGGTTGGGCTGCCAGTGCTGCCCGGGAACCCGGAGGGGTCGAGACGACTGATGGACGCAGCCTGCAAGCTGATTGCCGCTCGCGATCAGGTGAGCCTTGACCCCACAGGCACGACCTTCCAAGCCGACTTGAGCGGTGCTCCAACCTGCGCGGAACACCTGTTGAAGATGGCCTCAGGGAATTCGGCCGAGGCCCGAGAGGCGCTGCTTGAGTTCGCCTCGCAGATTGCCCAGGGGCGCACCAGAGGAATCGTGCCCAGTCTGGGAACACCGACCTTCTGCACCGGAGCATCGGCCTTGGTTCAGACATCCTTGGCGCTGAGCATCGCCAAGGAAAGGGGCTTGGATATTGATCAACTGCGCGCCAATCTCCTGGAGGCTCCAGAAGCATTGACTTTGCTGAAGGGGGCGGTGCACTTCCGCACTTTGAACCAGACGCATGGCTCGGTTGCTGCGGCCGTGGCCGGCAGTGTTGGCGCGTACCTGAGGGATCTGCTCTTGGAGCTGGATCGCAACTCACAAGGAGTGGTCGTGCAGGGGCCAGGAGCATTCCTCAACCAGCCCATCGCGGATTTCGACCCAGAGGTTGACGGTGAGACCGTGCGTCGCCTGGGTTTTGACCTCGAAGTCGGTGAGAAGGAGTTCCGCGCGAGCAATGTGTCGACCATCAAGAGACTGCTGGACAACGAGGTCTTTCGTGCTGACGCACAGCGCAGGCTGATCGAGCGCATGGGCCAGGAGGCCAGGCTCGAAACCGTGCTCGAAGGCCTGAAGTCGTATCTGAAGGACAGGGTGGAGGACGACTGTTCCGTCCGAGGGGTCGTGGGGGAGCTGGATTTGATGAGGTCGGCGACCGAAGACGAGGTTCACGCTGCAGCCATCGACTACCTGGATGCCCTCACAGGATCGAAATCCTTGAGGCCCGTCGGGGCTGCGGCCGTGTTGAGCTTTACCCTTCCCGACCTGCGGCTTGAACATGAGGGTGCGCAGCGCGGTGTGCCCTTCGCCGGGTTCTATGCGGCTGGCGGGGCCATGCGCGAAGCCATCGGAAATGCCCTGCAGCAGGATGTCAATCAGGCTGCCGGCGAAGGTGTCCTACAAGGGGACCAAGACCGACGACTGAACGATTTCACCAGAGACTTGGCCCGTGGTCTGGTGGAAATTCACCATCCAAAAGACGGCTCCTTGGTCCGTCCACGCAAGTCGCCGAACGATTCGGCCGAGTCCGCCCGCTCGCAATTGTTGCGTCAATTCGAGTCGGGCCTCAGGGAGCTGGTGCCCGATGAGGCCGCCCTCGAGAACGCCAAGCGCGACTTGGCCAGCGGCATAGGCCACCAGGGCCTCATCGGTAGCGTACTCATCGCCTTGCAAAGGGAACTGAACGAGACGACGCTCGCCTTCACACCGAATTCCGCCATGCAGGCACCCTTCGTGATCGCAGCCGACCCGGAGCAACCGGGCGCGTTACGGGTGACCTGGAACCAGGTCTCCACCGACCTGGACCAGGTTTATCTCAATGGGGCTTTGCTGCGGGCCAATCCGGGTGAAGACGGGCGGGGGGCACAGCTGCCGATCCGCGCTTGCGCGAACGTTGCCGTGCGCTACACGCCCTCCCTTGAGGCAGGTCAGCCCGGCAAGGTGACCGTTCTGCAGTACGACAAGTCCATCCATTTCAACGGCCCCGCCCGCCACTTGATCATCGACGGTATTTCGGAACAGGGAGTCAGGCTCAATGATCTCGGTCAACTCGTCTGATCGGCCTG
>JAIYCN010000323.1 GCA_027487995.1 Rubrivivax sp.
CTTGCGGATGTGGCCTCTGCGAAGACTTATGTGAGCGGTACGTCCGACCTGACCGATGCTACGAAAGCTGGTAGCGCCTTGGACGCCGTTGACAAGGCATTGGGCCAGGTCAACGCGGCTCGGGCTGGACTGGGGGCAGTCGTGAACCGACTGACAAGCGCAGCTGACAATCTAACCAACATCTCCCAAAATCTCAGCGCATCGCGCAGCCGTGTCCTTGACACCGACTATGCCGCCGCGACCACAGAGTTGGCCCGCACGCAGATCATCCAGCAGGCAGGTACGGCAGTTCTGGCACAGGCCAACCAGAGTTCTCAGACTGTGCTGTCGTTGTTGCGCTAACCGCCGGCGCATGTGGAAAAGGCCGCGTCAGCGGCCTTTTTTTCATTTTCTACGGCCCCATTTGATCCGTTTATCTGATCAGTAGGGATTCAAAAGGGCGGCAAACTCAATCACGCAAGAATCTAAACATCTTCTCCAAAGTGTCCCAGTTCGCCTTCTTCAACGACTCCTCGGCGCGTTTTGCAAACTGTGCGTTGTGCTGATGTAATCGTGCGAACACTTGAATCGTTTCCACAATCTCATCCAGAAGCAATGGACGCCCTTTGGCTTCGCAGCGTGCCGCTAGCATGAGTCTGACGATTCCATACCGGACAACGAGTCGCCTGTAATGCTCGGTTGCATCGCTGCCTTCGAACGGGAATAGTTCGCGAAACATATCGTTCAAGACATAGTTCTGAAGAATGAAGGGTGCCTCGTCCAGGGCTGTATGAAGTTTAGTCAATCCAGATTGGTAGCGGGCAACAAGCGTTGCGTGGTCAGTTGACAGCGCCTCTCCGGCAAACCCAAGGCCCTCTGCTACCTCACGAGAGACCTGGCGCTGAACCTCTGACTTTGCTCCGACGCCACGTCCTGCCCACAACTCGCTGAAGATGATGACTTGTGCTGAATGGTCTGGCAGAAGGGGGCTCAGGGCCTCTTTGGCTGCACCGCTCGTGCACGCCGTTCGAGTCTGGAGGATCGCGGCTTCAACCTGAGCTTGTTCTCCTTTTCTAACCAAGTTACTCACGGTCTCGCACATGAATCCGAGGACCGCAAGGCGCTCCCACAAGTCGAGATTGGACGCCCGCACGATTTGGAGACTCGAGAACCGTAGCGTGTTGGTTGTTTCGGGGTCCAGCCCCCATCTCTTGGTAACCACATTGATTTGTTCAGGGCGAACGAGCATCGCGGCTTGACTGAACTCCATGGCGTCTGCAGAAGTCAGGGCGAGACGTGCAGCCTCGGGACATGACAATGTCATCGTTTGCTGTCTGGTACCAGCCACTTCTGTGGTGAAGCGCGGATAGGAAAAGCAGGTGTTCGACAGCTTGTCTTCGCCAAGCTCCCGTTGTACCGCACACAGCTTTTCTTCCATGAATGGGCAATCTCCGGATTGGGTATCCATTTCTACCCGGGAATAAGCCAGCTCCTGGTGTCCTTTCCGGTTGCGCAACAACTTCGTCTGCATGCGGTCCGATAGATGAGTATGTTGGACCTGTTGGTACGCCACATGTGTTTTACGGTCTATCGAGACCGACCACCCAGTGCAGCAACTGTCTGGACATGACGGGCCCACACAGGAAAAGCGGGTGACGTAGTTTGGGACAATTGCTTCGACTCGTTTCAACGGATGCAGGATTGCCATCATTAAATTCCCAGTTGAGATTGAGATCTGCAAGTCAAGGAAGCCGAGAGTCCTTTCGCTTTGAACGCCAATGGCTTTGTAATCAGTTGTGTTCGGCACATGCACGAGTTTCCTTGCTTTCCGCAGTGCGGGCCATGACCGTCATGCACGAATCGTGCCCTCTTTCAAGCGTCTGGAGAGACAGCTACCCATCCACAAACCAAGAAGGATCAGGCCGGTGGGAGAACTGTCTGACCATTTATCGGTTCTTGATACGCAAAGAGCCCCCGTTTGGGGGCTCCTCGCATGGTTCTCCGCTCAGGGGATCTCAGAAGAATCTCAAGTCGTTGTTATCCGTGTAGGGATGACTCAACCCTGCAACAACTTCAACACGCTCTGCGGCTGCGCATTTGCCTGAGCCAACACAGCAGTCGAGGCCTGCTGGATGATCTGCGTGCGGGCCAGTTCGGTGGTGGCCTGCGCGTAGTCCGTGTCGAGGATGCGGCTGCGCGATTCGCTGGTGTTCTGCGAGATGTTGGAAAGGTTGTCCGCAGCGTAAGTCAGGCGGTTGATGCCCGCACCAATCACCGCGCGCTGATTGGCAATCACGTCAAGCGCCGTATCGACTTTGGTGATGGCAGCAGACGCTTTGGCAGGGTCAGAGATCGTCGCGTCGGAAAAATCGCCAAGTTGAGCGGGGTTGGTGACGCTGTCGGCCACGTTGACGGAGGCGGGCAGCGTGAGCAATCCGCCGCCGTCGCCAAGCGTGAACTTCCCGGTATCGCCTGCAGTCACGGCAGTGAAGGTCACTTTTCCAGATGCGGAGTCGGCTGTGGCCTTCACCACGTCAGACGCATCCTTGTCAGCGTTTACGGCCGCTGCCAGCTTAGCGCCTACTTGGGCCGCGGTGTCAGTCGCCAAGATGCTCGCAGTTACGGTGTATGAGGTGCCTGCAGAGTTCGTGATGGTGATGGACGTGTTGGTCTTCAGCGCTGCACCGGCGGGTGCAGTGACTGTTTTGGTCACATTCGCAAAGGAAGAAATTCGACCGATTTCAATGTTGATGGTTTCCGTAGAACTCGTTCCGGCGCCAACCTGAAACGCGATCTTTCCGTCAGACTGCAAGCCCATTTCACCGGTCAACAACCGCATTCCGTTCCACTGGGTGTTGTTGCCGATGCGGTTGATCTCATCAGTGAGCGCGTTGAACTCCACGTCCAGGTAGCTGCGTTGAACTGCCGAAAGCGTACCGTTGGCCGCCTGCACCGCCAACTCGCGCATCCGCTGCAGCATGTTGGTCTGTTCAATCATCGCGCCTTCAGCCGTCTGCAGCAGCGAGATGCCGTCGTTGGCATTGCGCACGGCCATGTTCAGCCCGCGGATCTGCGCCGTCATGTTTTCGCTCACCGCCAGGCCGGCCGCGTCGTCCTTCGCGCTGTTGATGCGCTTGCCAGTGGATAGTTGCTCCATGGCTGTCGACATCAGCCGGTTGTTCACCTTGATCGAGTTCTGGACGATCAGTGACTTGACGTTGGTATTGATGACGGACATGTCGGTTTCCTTTAGGGATGTCGGCTCACTTCGGTGATGCGGGCATTTCGGGTTTCAGGTGCTGGAAGAAATCGATGCTCACGTTCTGCAATTCATGTGCCAAGTTCGTGGCGTCGGTTTCATGTGCCTGTTTGCGTCTGATGTGGCTTCACCGTTGTGATGTGCCTGCAAGCGGTTGCCACCTTGCCGGTGGCAAGCCCTTGCCGTTCGGGCGCGTCAGGCCTCAGGCTTGACCATCATGGTGAGTTCGGCCTGCAGCTCAGGCGAATTGGGGAAGCGGAACAAGCCGCTTTCCAGTGCGGAAGCTGCGCCGTCGTCGTCACCCATGCAGCGCAGGCAGCGGGCGATCAGCCAGAAGGTGGTGGCGGGTGCTTGTTCCCCTTGCACTTCCTGCAGTTCAATGAGAAGTTCAAGGGACTCCTGCCAGTCGCTGCGCGACATGGCCAGCAGCGCGCAGATGCCCAACATCTCGTCGCTCTTGGGGTGCAGGCTCAGGCCGGCGTCACCCAGGGCTTGCGCCAGTTCCAGTTGTTCCTGTTGCAGGAGCTTCTGAATGTCCATGCGGATCTCGGTTGGCGTGCTGCGCTCGGCCAGCGTCTTCACCGAAGGGGGGATCTGCATAGCGCGAATGTGACGGCCGGTCGAGATGGTTTGGGCTTGTGCTCGCATGTTCAGTCCTTTGCTGTCGTTTGAGGTTGCCGGCAATGGTTTGACCGGGTTGCAAAGGACTTCTGCACAAGTCGTGCCAACACTGGCGCTGCCGCACGGCGGGCGTGTTCGCAAAAAAACAGCCGGCATCAGCCGGCTGTAGTGGGGTGCGCTGCAGGTCGCGCGGCCGTGGGGGTTGGCTCGCGGTCATGGGTATGGGCTTGTGGTGTTGTTTCAGCGCCTTCCGCAGGCGCTGTTGAAGAACATCTCCCCGGGTGATTCACCCTGCACAGGGTAGGGGCCTTGGGGCCCTTCCGTCAGGAACACCGTCTCACCCTGGCCCATGCGCTTGGTGTACCAGGTGTCCTGCAGCACCTTCAGGGTTCGTTTGCTGCAATCAAATTCCAACAGCGCCTTCTTGGAAAAATATTGCCGCCCCCGCGCCGTGGCGTTGGCCTCCTTCAGGTCCGTGATGGTGAAGACCTGGACGCGGCTGCCCGACTTGCGCGCGGTGGTGGGGTCGATATACAGCGTGCGGCCCTCGTAGGTACCCACCCGCTCCCAGGGGGATGAAGCGGCGGGTTGCGCCCAGGCACTGGGCGACAGCGCCAGTGAGGCCACGGTCATCAGGGCCAGGGCAAGCGAAAAGGCGAGGGCGGGTGGCAGTGGGTGCAGGTCATCACGGCGCAACATGGGTTCTCCGTTAGGCCGCGGTGCGGCGTGTTGGGGACGGCAGGACCATGCATGGCCCGTGCCGGCAACAGTTTGCCGCAGGAACCGGTTTGCCGCGGTGACCCGCAACTTCCGCGTCACCGGGCCTGCAAGCGGCTCAAATACTCCAACAAGGCCAGTATGCGCCCCCGCACCATCGCGTCGGCGTCATAGGGCACTTCCCCGTAATACTCCCCGTCGCGCAGCCGGTAGTCTCGGCCCCAGATGGGCATCTCGCGGCTCCCGTGCGGCCCGGGCTGGCTGCCCTCCGGCATGTCGCGTCCGTCAATGGCGCGGTACAGCCGGTCCATGGGAAACACCCCCCCGTTGCCGCGCGACAGCAGCGTCAAGTCCGGCGGGTTCTTGGTAAGGAATCCCGCCACCGGTCCGCGGCCCTTGCCGTCCATGCCGTGGCAGGCCGCGCAGTTGGCGTCGAATTCACGCTTGCCGAAGCCGGGCTCACGGATGCGTTGCTGTTGGCGGGATTCTTCGCGGAAGTGGGGTTGGGCCTGGGCGATCATCGTGCCCAAGGATGTCAGCATGGCGGCAACGGTCAACACGGTGAAACGAATCGCCACTCGGGTGGCTCGCGCACGGCGCGCAACGAGTCGGTGGTCAGGCATGGGGTCCTCCAGTAGAAAGTCCCCAGAGTGCCCCGCTGTCGCCAGCCGCCTTGGCGCAAAGTCAAGAAGCGCGCAAGCCGGTCTGGGCGGCACGCAGGTTCTTGCCTAATCTCGTTTGCGCGACTCAAACCAGCGCTTGATCAGCAAGCGCTCGTCCTCGGTGATCTGCGTGGCGTTGTTCATCGGCATGGCCTTGAGCACCACGGTCTGCTGGTAGATGTTCTGCGCGTGCGCGGTAATCAGCGCTGGTTCGTGCAGGGCCACGTTCTTGTTGGCCACTTGGGCGTTGTGGCACATCACGCAGCGCTGCTGCATCACGGCCTGCACGGCTTCGAAGGTGGCCGGTTGCGCGGCAGCAGTCGGTGATGCAGCAGGCGAGGGCGCAGGCTTCAATGCCACCATCACGCCCACCAGCACCACGCAGCCGGCAATCGCGTACTCCCAAGGCACGCGCTTGCCCAGTGTCAGGGCCTTGTGCCGCGCCACGAAGGAGTGGCGAATCAAGGCGCCTGCCAGCATCATCGCCACCAGCGTCACCCAGTTGTGCGGGCCGCTGTAGAGCCAACCGTAATGGTTGCTCAGCATGGCGATCAATACGGGCAGGGTGGAGTAGGTGTTGTGCACGCTGCGTTGCTTGGCGCGCTGGCCGTGCACGGGGTCCACCGGTTGCCCGGCTTTCATCTGCGCCAGCACCGTGCGCTGGCCTGGGATGATCCAGAAGAACACATTGGCGCTCATGGCGGTGGCCATCATGGCGCCCACCAGCAGGAAGGCTGCGCGCCCGGCGAACAGCTGGCAGGCCAGCCAGGAACCGAACACCACGATGGCGGTGACGGCCAGGCCCACTATTCGGTCGCCGCCCTCGCGTTGGCCGAACACGCGGCACACCGCGTCATAGGCCAGCCAGAACACCGCCAGGAACGCCAACGCGGCCATCACCGCAGCACTTGGCGACCAGTCGTGCAGGTTCTTGTCGATGAGGAAGGTGCCCGCCTGGTACAGGTACAGCACCGTGAAGAGTGCAAAGCCGGTCAGCCAGGTGGAGTAGCTTTCCCAGTAGAACCAGTGGAGGTTCTTGGGCAGAGACTTCGGCGCCACCATGTACTTCTGCGGGTGATAGAACCCGCCGCCATGCACGGCCCACAGTTCACCGTCCACGCCCTTGGCCTTGAGGTCGGGTGCCTCCGGCTTGGTGAGCGAGTTGTCCAGGAATACGAAGTAGAAGGAAGAGCCGATCCAGGCAATCGCCACGATCACGTGGGCCCATCTCAGCAGCAGGTTCGCCCAGTCGAGCAGGTAGGCTTCCATCGCGGTTCACGTCCCCAGGAGGCAGGAGCCACAGCCAAGCCGTGGGCTTCCAACCTCCTCACCACAGCGGGCTCTGTGAGGAGTGCTTGTCGCTGACCAAACAGGGTTTGGGCTCCGCGGCGACGTATGCAAAACTGTATACGATCCTTTGAGGGTTCCACCCGGGACTAACCCTAGTGGGTCACCTTCAAGGGTGAATCGAGCGCGATATCACGAGCCACGATAGGTGCTGTACGACCAGGGGCTCACCAGCAGCGGCACGTGGTACTTGGCCTGTGCATCGGCAATGCCGAAGTCCAGGGGCACCCGGTCCACAAAGGGCGGCTCAGGCAGCGCCACGCCGCGCGCACGAAAGTAGTCCGCCACATGGAACACCAGGCGGTAGCGCCCGGCAGCCATGGTGGTGGCATCCAGCAACGGGCCGCCGTCGTTTCGGCCGTCGGCATTCAACTGCAGCTTCTTCAGCGGCACCAGCGATTCGCCCTCATGCCGCAGCAGTTCCACCGTCATGCCGGCGGCCGGGCATCCGTTCATCGTGTCAAGCACGTGGGTGCTGAGGTGTCCCATCTTCAGGTGTCTCCGTCTTGAGCTTGCATTGAACACAAAAGTGTATACACTTCATCGAAGTCGTCAACCCAATTCAAGTTCAACCGCGCCCATGTCCAGCCCAGCTCGCTACCCCCGCGACCTCATTGGCTACGGCCGCAACCCGCCACAGGCCCAGTGGCCCGGCCAGGCACGCGTGGCGGTGCAGTTCGTATTGAATTACGAAGAGGGCGGTGAGAACTCCGTTCTCCATGGTGACGCGGGCAGTGAACAGTTCCTGTCCGAGATGTTCAACCCCGCAGCCTTCCCCGCGCGGCATCTCAGCATGGAAGGCATTTACGAATACGGCTCCCGCGTGGGTGCGTGGCGCCTGCTGCGTGAATTCGAGCGGCGCGGCCTGCCGCTCACCATCTTCGGCGTGAGCATGGCGCTCGAACGCCACCCCGACCTCACGCAGGCCTTCGTCGAACTCGGCCACGAGATCGCCTGCCACGGTTGGCGCTGGATCCATTACCAGAACATCGATGAGGCCACCGAGCGCGACCATCTGCAGCGCGGCCTGCACATCATCGAGAAGCTCACAGGCCAGGCGCACGGGCAGGGCATCCACGCCGCCGGTTGGTACACCGGGCGCGACAGCCCCAACACGCGGCGCCTGGTGGCCGACCACGGCGGCTTTGAATACGACAGCGACTACTACGGGGACGATCTGCCCTTTTGGCTCACCGTGCGCAAGTCCGACGGCAGCCCCACGCCGCACCTGGTGGTGCCGTACACGCTCGATTGCAACGACATGCGCTTTGCCCTGCCGCAGGGCTATTCGCATGGCGACGAGTTCTTTCAATATTTGAAGGACGCCTTCGATGTGCACTACGCCGAAGGCGATGAGCGCCCGTCCATGATGAGCATCGGCATGCACTGCCGCCTCCTGGGCCGCCCGGGCCGCATGCGGGCCTTCCAGCGCTTCCTGGACCACGTTCAGTCGCACGACCGGGTGTGGATCACCCGCCGCATCGACATCGCGCGCCACTGGCGCGCCACGCACCCCTACAACCCGGCCACGGCCTTCGAATGGGCTTGATCACCATGCCTGCAACGCTCACCCTGCAAGCCCTGAACGCGGCGGACCGTGCCGCCTTCGTGGGCCTGCTCGACGGCATCTACGAACACTCGCCCTGGATTGCCGAACGCGCCCACGCACAGTCGCCGTTCAAGAGCCTGGTGCACGTGAAGCAGGCCTTGGCTGATGTGGTGCGCAGCGCCAGTGAGGCTGAACAGCTCGGGCTCATCCGCGCCCACCCCGAATTGGCCGGCAAGGCCATGGTGACCAAGACGCTCACGGCCGAGTCCACGAATGAACAGGGCAGGGCAGGCCTGACCGACTGCACACCCGAGGAATTCTCCCGGCTGCAGCAACTGAATGCGGACTACAACGCCAAGTTCGGCTTCCCCTTCATCCTGGCCGTCCGCGGCCCGCGCGGCGTCGGGCTTTCGCGGCAGGAGATCATCGCCACCTTCGCCCGCCGCCTGAATCACCATCCTGATTTCGAACGCGCCGAGTGCCTGCGCAACATCCACCGCATCGCCGAAATCCGTCTGAACGACAAGTTCGGCCACGAACCGGCGCTGGGCAACGACGTGTGGGACTGGGCCGAGAAGCTGGCCCAGCACAGCGAACCCCCCTACGCCGAACGCGGTGAGCTCACCGTCACCTACCTCACCGATGCGCATCGCGCCTGTGCGCAGCGCCTGCAGCACTGGATGAAGTCCGACTGCGGTTTCGACCGCGTGGAAATTGACGCCGTGGGCAACGTGGTGGGCGTGTACCACGGCTCGTCCACGGGGCCTGTTGGCGCGGCGGACCCCAGCACGCGCCGCGTGCTGACGGGCTCCCACTTCGACACGGTGCGCAATGGCGGCAAGTACGACGGCCGCCTGGGCATCCTGCTGCCCATGGCCTGTGTGCGTGAGTTGCACCGCAGCGGCAAGCGCCTGCCTTTCGGCATCGAGGTGGTCGGGTTTTCTGAAGAGGAAGGGCAGCGCTACAAGGCCACCTTCCTGTCGTCCAGCGCCCTCACGGGGACCTTCGATACCGGATGGCTGGACCAGGCCGACGCGCAGGGCATCACCATGCGTCAGGCCATGCAGCAGTCAGGCCTGTGCATCGACGACATCCCCAAGCTGAAGCGAAACCCGCAGCACTACCTGGGCTTTGTGGAAGTGCACATCGAGCAGGGCCCGGTGCTCACTGAAATCGACCTTCCCCTGGGCGTGGTGACCTCCATCAATGGCAGCGTGCGCTACCTGGGTGAGGTGGTGGGCATGGCCAGCCACGCCGGCACCACGCCCATGGACCGCCGGCGCGACGCCGCCGCCGCCGTGGCCGAGCTGATCCTGTTCGCCGAAAAGCGTGCCGCACAAGTTCCCGATGTGGTGGCCACGGTGGGCATGCTGGAAGTGCCCAGCGGCTCCATCAACGTGGTGCCTGGCCGTTGCCGCTTCAGCCTGGACATTCGCGCCACCACCAATGCCGCACGTGATGCCTGCGAGGCTGACATCCTGGCTGAACTGCGGGCCATCTGCGAACGCCGGCGCCTGCACCACAGCCTTGAACGCACCATGAGCGCCAATGCCGCGCCCAGCCACCCCGCCTGGCAGCAGCGCTGGGAGCGGGCCGTGGCGCACCTGGGATTGCCCGTGTTCCGCATGCCCAGCGGCGCAGGCCATGACGCCATGAAGATCCACGACATCCTGCCCCAGGCCATGCTCTTCGTGCGCGGCCTGAACAGCGGCATCAGCCACAACCCGCTGGAATCCAGCACCAACGATGACATCGAGCTCAGCGTGCAGGCCTTCCAGCAGCTGCTCAAGGACCTGGAGACGAACCCCGCATGAACGCGCCCCTGCCTTCCAACGCGGCTGCACCGACCACCGAAAACGCGGCGCGGGCTGCGTCGTATGCCGCGCTCGACGCCTGGGTCGACGCCCACTTCGACGAAGAGGTGAAATTTCTTCAGGCCCTGGTGCAGGTGCCCACCGACACCCCGCCCGGCAACAACGCCCCGCACGCCCAGCGCACGGGCGAACTGCTCAAGGCCTTTGGCTTCAACAGTGAAGCCCACCCGGTACCCGAGCAGGCCGTGAAGGACTACGGCATGCAGTCCATCACCAACCTCATCGTGCGCCGCCGTTATGCGGCACAGGGGCCAGTGGTGGCCTTGAACGCCCACGGGGATGTGGTGCCCCCTGGAGAAGGCTGGACGCATGGGCCCTACAGCGGCACCATCGAAAACGGGCGTCTCTACGGGCGCGCTTCTGCCGTCAGCAAGAGTGATTTCGCGTCCTACACCTTCGCGGTGCGGGCTCTTGAGGCGCTGAACAGTTCGGCGTCGGCGCCCTCACTGCAGGGCAGCGTGGAATTGCTCTTCACCTACGACGAGGAGTTCGGCGGTGAACTGGGCCCCGGTTGGTTGCTGGACAAGGGCCTCACCAAGCCCGATTACTTGTTGGCCGCCGGCTTTTCCTACCAGGTGGTCACGGCCCACAACGGTTGCCTGCAGATGGAGGTCACCGTGCACGGCAAGATGGCCCACGCGGCCATTCCGCACACCGGTGTGGACGCGTTGCAAGGCGCCACGCGCATCCTCAATGCGCTGTATGAGCAGAACCAACGCTACAAGGCCATCACCTCGAAGGTTGAGGGCATCACGCACCCATACCTGAACGTGGGCCGCATCGAAGGCGGCACCAATACCAACGTGGTACCGGGCAAGGTGGTGATCAAACTGGACCGGCGCATGATCCCGGAAGAGAACCCCGCCGAGGTCGAAGCCGATGTGCGGCGCGTCATTGCGCAAGCCGCTGCCACCATGCCCGGCATCACGGTGGACATCAAGCGGCTGCTGCTGGCCGATGCCTGGAAGCCCGACACGGGCAATGCACCGCTGGTCACCTCCATCCAGTGCCATGGCAGCGAACTCTTCGGCGAGCCCATCCCCACATCGGGCACACCGCTTTACACGGACGTGCGGCTCTTTGGCGCGCGCGGCATCCCGGCCGTCATCTACGGCGCCGGCCCGCGCACGGTGCTGGAATCCAACGCCAAGCGGGCAGACGAGCACCTGGTGCTCGAGGACCTGCGCCGGGCCACCAAGGTGGTGGCGCGCACCTTGTTCGATATGCTTGGAGCATGACAACGTATCGAACTGAACGCAGTACCGCTGGCCACATCTTTGGCGCTCCGTCCCAAAGAACCATCACTTGGGCCCTGGCCGGGCTGCTGAGCGCTGCTGTGGCGCCATCCTGGGCCAACAGCGCGGCGCCTGCGGGTGCTGGTTCTGCACAGGGCTCCGCCGCCGCAGCAGCCACCCCCGCCAGCCCCGCCAGCCCCGCAAACTGTCCCGCGCTCTTGAACCACAGCTTCAAGCGCCTGCAGGACGAAAAGCCTCAGGCCCTGTGCCAGTACAGCGGCAAGGTCCTGCTGGTGGTCAACACGGCCAGCTATTGCGGCTTCACCGGCCAGTTCGAAGGGCTTGAGGCCCTGAACGCCAAGTACGCTGCCAGGGGGCTTGTGGTGCTCGGCTTCCCGTCAAACGACTTCAAGCAGGAAGACGCTGACGCCAAGAAGACCGCTGATGTGTGCTTCAACACCTATGGTGTGAAGTTCCCCATGTTCACGGAGACCAAGGTCAAGGGCAGTGGAGCGCATCCCCTGTTTGCTGATCTCGCCAAGGTCACGGGTTCGCAGCCCAGTTGGAACTTCAACAAGTACCTGGTGGGGCGGGACGGCAAGCCCATCGCCCATTTCGGCAGCATGACCAACCCCGACAGCCGCAAGCTCACGTCGGCCATTGAAGCGGCGCTGGCGGCGCGCTGACCGGCAAAGGGACTGGCGCGGCTCAAGATCGACCCGTTCGATCCGACCCTACTGTAGAGACCCGTCGTGGTCGCTTCAGCCATGCCCAAGTCCAAACGAAAGCCCCGCGCCAAGGTGTCCGCAGTTCCGCCCGCGGCACCCGTGGAGTTCGTCGCGCCGGTGTCCGAGTCGTCCACCGGGCATGGTGGGGAGCTTTCCGCGGAAAAGGCGTGTCGCTCGTGCTCGACGTCGTTGCCTGTACAGGCCCGTTTTTGCAGCCGTTGCGGCGAGCCTCAGATCGATGGTCTGCTGCGCGCGGCTCCCCTGGTGCCACCAGAGGAGAGCACGCCGTCACCTGCGCCGGCCATCATCAAGCCCTCTCTGGTCACGGTCCCCACAACACCGAAGGTTGCGCCGGTCAAGCCGCTCGGGCCTCTGCTGGTTCCCGCCTTGGCGCCGGATCGACCCATTCCCCTGAGCCTGTTGCAAGCGGGTGGTGCCGTGCCACCGCCGAATTGCGAACAGGGTCATGGCGCGGCCAAGGAATCGGGGGATGAATCACCCGGCGCCGAGCCTCTTCAATCACCCGTACCCGCACCCGCACCCGTAACTTCGCGTATGGCAGAGCCTGAGTCTCATCCGCCAGCCGAGCCCGATCCTCTGTTCGACAACGCGACGGAGACCCGCATCCTGGCTTTGCGGGCCGGGCGGGAGATCACCGGTGAACGTATTGATCGGGTGATGGCCGGGTTCAAGCTTCGCCCCAAGCCCATCGCCAAACCCAAGCCCGCCAAGAAGGCGGATACGAAGGCCGAAAAGAAGGCGGACAAGAAGGCAGAGAAGAAGCCCGAAAAAAAGGCCAAGGGCCACTGAGCGTCGCACCATGTACTGCATCGACTGTGGCCAACCCCAAGCACTGAAGCAAGCGCGCTTCTGCGCCTTCTGCGGTACTGCCCTGCACCGTCCCGGTCCGGTGGTTGGCGATTCGCTGACCGATCAGGTGCCCCACGGTGAGGTGCCGCCCGCGTCTGGTGGGGTCGATACGCCACAGCCCAAGGACGCCGCACTGCCGCCTGCCCAGCCTCCAGCGCCAGCCGCGATCGACTTGAAGCCAGGGCTCGATCCCGCCCGCTGGATCCCTTTGCCAGGGCAGGTTCCGCGTTTGCGGCAACGCCTGCGCTGGGCCATTGCGGGAGCGGTGGTGGTGCTGTTCGTGGCTGCTGGCGGCGGCTACGTGTGGTGGACGCACCTGCAAGTCGAGCAAGAGGCGGACGAGCGCATTGAAGTGGAGCGTGTCGACGCCGCTGCATCTGAACCTGCGGCAGCCGAACCCGCCGCTTCTAAGCCTCGCCCATAGGCCGCGTCAGGTACACACCCTCGCGCCCCACAATCGGCACCCGCGCCGGCATGAACACGGTGCAGTCGTCGCAGGGCGCAGTGATGGCCTCGTCACCATCGTGGCCGATCAACTCGCCTGCGGCAAAGCGTTCAAACCCCTTGAGCGGCCGCACGAAGCGGAAGTCCGGGTTGCGAATCACGTGGGTGCGCAGCAGTTCAAACCGCTGATGGGGCGATGCCTCAGCCGAGGCCGCCGTCAAAGGATCCGCGCGCTCGATCAAGCCAAAGTGCGCCAGGAACGCCATTGAGACACGAATGGCCCGGTCAGCGCTGGCCTGCAGGAAATGCTGCCCGCATTCCACCACCAGGGCTGCACCGGCATTGCTGTCTGGCTCACCATGCCGGCCATGCTGGATCACCGGGCAACCGGACCCCAAGCCCTTGGGCATCACCAGGTGCACATCTGGCAGGGGCAGGGCACTGGCCACCGCCGCATTGCGCGCGAAGTGCGGGTACACCCAGAAGGGCACCACGTCCTGGCTGGTCGAGTGGATGTCCAGAATATGGTCGGCAGCCGCCACCACTGGGCGCAGTTCGCGCGCACGGCGCAACTCCACGCTGTCCTGCGGGCCGTCCAGCCACTCGCTGGACCACACGCGGTTCAAGTTGTGTTCAATCTGCCGGCTCTTGAAGGGGTCGGCGGGGTCGAAGCTTTCATAGGCAGCCACGTTGGCAAAGCTCACGGTGAGCGTGCCGCGCAGCGGCCGTACCCCGTTGTCCAGCAGGTGGCAGGCGGCCACCATGCCGCAGAACTCGTTGCCATGCGTCAGCCCGTTGATCAGCACATGCGGGCCGGGCTTGCCGGATTCAAACCGGTGCACATAGTCGATGCCCACATTGCCGCGCCGGTAGGCACTCAGGTCGCGCGGCAGCACTTCCAGGGCAGGCGCGGGGTGGGGGTCGGCATGTGGTGTGGTCATGCACAACAGGATAACTCCGCGGCGTGGCTTGATCGAATTTGCCCATGGAAGTCGGCCAGAATCAGTGCACCCAAGCTCGGACAACCACCCATGCGCGCTTTGCCTTTAGCACCGCTGCTGTGCAGCCTCACGATCGCAGCGGCTTCCAGCTTCCCCCATGCCCAGCCCGCTGCGGTTGCGGCAGCAACCACCGCGCCCGCCAAACCCACCTGGAATGTGAACCAGCCTCCCGGCGCCGCGCGCACGGTGTCCATCGACACCCGCACCGGCACCTGGATGAGCGTGGACGTCAGCCCCGACGGCAAGACCCTGGTCTTCGATCTTCTTGGTGACCTCTATGTGCTGCCCATCGAAGGCGGCACCGCTCAACCACTCACCTCGTCCATTGCGTGGGAGCACCAAGCCCGCTTCTCGCCCGATGGCCGCCACATTGCCTTCGTCTCAGACGCCGGCGGCGGGGACAACGTGTGGGTCATGAAAGTAGACGGCAGCGGCGCGCGCGCGGTCACCACGGAACCCGAGCGTCTTCTCAACAACCCGGCGTGGCACCCCAACGGCCAATCCATCCTGGCCCGCAAGCACTACTTCGGCACTCGTTCAATGGGTTCGGGAGAAATCTGGCTGTACCACCTCGACGGCGGCAAGGGCGTGGCCCTCAATGACAAACCCAACTGGCAGAAGGACCTGGGCGAGCCCGCCATCTCGCCCGATGGCCGCCATCTCTAC
>JAIYCN010000321.1 GCA_027487995.1 Rubrivivax sp.
CCCAGCCGCTCCTCCATCCAGGCGTCGATGCGCGCGCCCAACTCGGCCATGCACCAGTCGGTGGCCAGGTTCGGGTGTGGCGCGTGGCGTGACCCCAGCGTGCTGAGCAGCGCCACCAGATATCGGCGTCCTCCGGGCTGGCGGCTTCGAACCCAGCCCGCGTCGGACAGGTAGTTTTCGGTGGTGCCGGTCTTGTGGGCGAAGAGTACGCGCGCCTGTGACTGCAGCGGGCGCACATTGCCTGTCCACTCGCGATCAGCGGCCAGCACGCGGCCATCAGCTTGGATCCAGCGTTCCGGTACGAGGGCCGGAATGCCGGGCCGCCATCCCGGCAGCCCTACGCTGATGGTGGAGGACAGAACCTCATGCAGCGCCTGACCGTCCAGCAATTGCCAGATCTGTCTTGCGGTTTCCGGCTGCAGCAGCGGCGGTGAAGCCAGCGGCAACCAAGGCGGTGGTGGCGCATCCGGCATCACGGCCGGCAGCATCAACCACAGCAGCCGCACGGTGTCCCAGGCCGTCATCTGCAGGTGTCCCACGCCGGAACCGTCGCGGTTCAGCCACCCGCCATCGGCCCGGGTGTTGGCCAGGCGCAGGGTATGCAGGCCGAAGGCCGCGAAGGCCTCGTGCAGGCCATTGCGGACCTCCTGACCTGGTGACCCACGCGCATCCCTGCTGATCAGCCCTCGTGCATGCAACAGTGCCACCAGGGCGCCGGTGTCGTCGTTGCGGCTCTCGGTGATCATGCGGTCGGCCCAGGCGAGCACCGTGCGCTCCGTGCCACTCCAGACCCAGACCTCATCCCAGCGCGCAAGGCCTTGGTCCACCAGCAGCCCCACGCCCACCGCCACCATCACCTTGATGAGCGAAGCCGGGTAGGGCGCAATCGACGTGAACGGCCCCTGGCCATGCAGCGTGGCCAATCCCGTCAACTGCGTCCAGTCCGCCCCAGGCTGCCAGGCAATCGAGCGGCGCTGCGCATCGGTGGGGTCCACCAGATAGCGGATGTCCTGCACGGCCGAAGCATCCGCGCCGATCCGCGCCACCACGCCCTCGTGGTGCCCGCGCGTGACCAACACGTTGGCCCAGATGGGCGCTGCGTCATGAGGAAAGGCCACCACGGCCAGGTCCAGCGTGGGTGCAGGGTCGAAGGCACGAGCGCCGCTCAAGCTGGCCCGCAGGGCCTCGCGCAGCGCCGTGGCCAATTCCGCATGGGTGGGTGGTGCAGGGCGTGGTTCAGCCATAGAAGGCATAACCCACCAGAATGGCCCCCACGAGGCCAACCGCATCAGCCGTCAGCGCACACCCCAAGGCGTGGCGCGTCTTCTTGATGCCCACACTGCCGAAATACACCGCCAGCACATAGAAGGTGGTCTCGGTGGAACCCTGGATGATGCTGGCCAGGCGGCCCTCGAAGGAATCGACGCCGTAGGTCTTGAGCACGTCCACCATGAGGCCCCGCGCGCCGCTGCCCGACATGGTCTTCATCAGGCCCACTGGCAGGGCGGGTACGAACTGGTCATCCAGGCCCAGCGCCCGCACGCCCGCGCCAATGCCCTGCACGATGAAATCCATGCAGCCGCTGGTGCGGAACACCGAGATGGCCGCCAGCATGGCCACCAGGTAAGGAATGATCTGCACCGCCACGCCAAAGCCTTCCTTGGCGCCGTCCACGAAGGCCTCGTAAACGTTGATGCGGCGCACCGCCCCCACGGCCACGAACAGCACGATGATGGACAGGATGATGCCGCTGCCCAGCACCGCAATGGCCTTGCTCATCTCGGCCGCTGGCAGACCGCTCAGCCACAGAAAGAGCCCGCCCATCAGGGCCGCAAATCCGCCGAAGAAGGCCAACACCGGCGCACACAGCAGGTTGATGCGCTGCACCCAGGCCACTGCCAACAGCCCGGCAACGAAGGAGATGAAGGTGCCGATCAGGGTGGGCAGGAAAATGTCTGCACCGTTGAAGTTTGTGAGACCCTGCTCCACCGCCAGGCTCTGCCGGATGGCGATCACCGAGGTGGGAATCAGCGTGATGCCTGCGGTGTTCAACACCAGGAACATGATCATCGGGTCCGACGCGGTGGACTTGTCGGTATTGATCTCCTGCAGTTCCCGCATGGCCTTCAGGCCCAGCGGCGTGGCGGCGTTGTCCAGGCCCAGCATGTTGGCCGAGGCGTTCATCGCAATGCTGCCGCTGGCCGGGTGCCCATCGGGAATGCCGGGGAAGATGCGCCGGAAGAAGGGCGCCACGCCACGCGCGAAGAGCTGGATGACGCCGGCCTGCTCGCCGATCTTCATGATGCCCAGCCACAGCGTCATCACGCCCACCAGTCCCAGCGAAATGTCGAAGCCGGTCTTGGCCATGTCGAAAAGGCCGGTGAGCATTTGACCGAAGAGGGCGGTCTGTCCCATGGCCACCTTCACCGCGGCCACGGCGAAGCCGATGAGGATGAAGCCGATCCAGATGAAGTTCAGGGCCATGCGGGGCGCGTGTTGATGGTCAGGAAAGGGACCTGGGGTGCGCGGAGTATAGGAATCCCTCCTCCGTTGGTTCCTTCGAGAGGATCCACAGGCCCACAAAGGTCAGCGCCCCATTGAGCAGCAGCATCTCCAGGCCGATGCGGTAGCTTGTGAACCAAACCGCCTGCATTGAGTCGATCACCCCGCATAGGAGCGGCGCCATCACGGCCACGGTCCACACGAAACGGTCTTTCACCATCCGCCGGGTGAGCACGCCAAAGGCAAACAAGCCCAGCAACGGGCCGTAGGTGTAGCCGGCGATCTTGAGGATCAGGAGGATCATGCTGGCGTCATCCATCCAGCGGAAGGCCAGCACCAGCAAAAGGAACACCCCGGCAAAGCCCAGGTGCACTGCATGGCGCCAGCGCTTGTGCGCGGCTTCACTGAGCCCTCGGCGCTCAATGCCCAGGATGTCCAGGCAGAAAGACGACGTCAGTGCGGTCAGCGCACCATCAGCACTGGGAAACAGCGCCGATATGAGCGCCAGCACGAAGATCACCTGCATGGCCTGCGGCATGTGCTGCATCACCACCGCTGGGAAGAGCGCGTCACCCCGCGCCGCCATTCCCTGCTGGGCGGCGAACAGGTGCAACAAGCCTCCCAGAAAAAGGAACAGCACCACCACGCCCAGCATCACCGCGGCCATCACCAGCATGTTCTTCTGGGCACCGCCAAGGGTTCGCACGCTGATGTTCTTCTGCATCATCTCCTGGTCCAGTCCGGTCATGGCCACGGTGATGAAGATGCCCGCGGTGATGTGCTTCAGCCAGAAGTCCTTGG
The DNA here is from genome assembly GCA_027487995.1 of Rubrivivax sp. Taxonomy (GTDB): domain Bacteria; phylum Pseudomonadota; class Gammaproteobacteria; order Burkholderiales; family Burkholderiaceae_C; genus RFTU01. The sequence continues at coordinate 3,304 of JAIYCN010000321.1, forward strand.
CACTCACATTGGTGGCAAACACTTCCGTGAGGCCCTGCGACTGCATGGCGTGCAAGGCCTGCAGGGGCTGCAGTTGCAGTGCGTCCAGCAGGAACACCGTGCAGGCGACCAAGCCGAACAGCATGCCGCTGGTCTGCAGCGTGTCGGTCCACACGATGGTCTTCACACCGCCTTCAAGTGTGTAAAGCACGATCATCAGCAGGATCACGGCAGCGGTCAGCCAGAAGGGCACGCCCCAGGCCGAGAGGATCCAGTCCTGCAGGATGCGGATCACGATGTACAACCGCGCGGTGGCACCGAGCGTGCGCGACAGGATGAAGAAGCCCGCGGCGGTGCGGCCACTGTGGGGGCCCAGTCGGCGGCTCACATAGTCATAGATCGAGGTGAGCTGCAGCCGGTAGTACAGCGGCAACAGCACGAAGGCCACGATGCCGTAGCCGATCAGGTGCCCCAGCATGATCTGCAGGTAGTGCCACTGCGTGGCGCCCACCGCGCCGGGCACACTGACGAAGGTGACCCCCGACAGTGAGGTGCCGATCATCCCGAAGGCCACCAATGGCCAGGGGTTGCGGCGGTTGCCGACATAGAAGCCCTGGTTGTCGCTGCCGCGCGAAGTGAACCAGGTGACCAGCAATAGGCCCAGGAAATAGGCCATGACCACCGACAACAGCAGTGAGGGTTGCATGACTCAGGTTTATACGGTCGAGGAGCGGCGTTCCATCCCCCGATACTATGGCTCAACCATGCATGAACTCCAGCGTGATGTGACATGAAGCCGCAGACCCTGCAGGGCGGCGTGCTCACTGCCGACGGATTTGTCGAAGGGGCCTTGCATTTCGAGGGCTCGCGCATCACCGCCATCGAAGGGCGCGCGGTGAGCGAGCTGCAGGCCAGGTCGTGCCCTTCGCTGATCCTCCCGGGCTTCATCGATCTGCATGTGCACGGCGGTGGCGGCGCCGACACCATGGAGGCCGCCCAGGCCGTGGCCACCTTGGCGCGTTGCCATGCCCGGCACGGCACCACGTCCTTGCTGGCCACCACCATGACTGCACCTCTTGCGGAAATCGAAGCGGCGCTGCAGGCCCTGGCGCCCTATTGCCGGCAGCGTCCTTCTTCGGGCGCCCATGTCCTGGGCGTGCACCTGGAAGGCCCGTACCTGAATGCCCAACGCCTGGGGGCGCAGCCGGACTTTGCCCGGCCGGCCACGCTCGACGAAATCCTGTCCCTGCACCGCATCGCGCCCATCCGCGTGGTCACGCTGGCGCCTGAACAGGATCAGAACCTGGCCTTGATTCCGTCCTTGGTGGCCCAAGGCATCCGCGTGCAGGTGGGCCACAGCAACGCCAGCTATGAACAGGCGGTTCAGGCGCTGGAGGCGGGTGCCGCGGGCTTCACGCATCTCTTCAACGCGATGGGCCCCTTCCACCACCGCGCACCGGGCGCCGCTGGTGCTGCCCTGGCGCATGCACAACATGCGGAGGTGATTCCGGACCTGCTTCATGTGCACCCGGGTGCCCTGCACGCGGCACTTCGCGCCATTCCGGGCTTGTTTGCGGTGACGGACGCCACCGCCGCAGCCGGCATGCCCGACGGCGCCTATCGCCTGGGTCGACAGATCGTGATGTCCTGCATGGGCGGTGTGCGCCTGGCTGATGGCACCCTGGCCGGCAGCACCCTCACCATGGACCGGGCCCTGCGCAACTTGGTGGCGATCGGCCTGACCGTGCAGGAGGCCAGCGCGCGGGTCAGCCGGTTTCCGGCGCAGTACCTGGGCCTGCAAGACCGGGGGCAGCTGGCGGTGGGCGCTTGTGCGGATGTGGTGGTGCTGGATGCGCAGTCCTTGCAGGTGCAGGGCGTTTGGGTGGAAGGGCAGGCCCTTGAGCCTGCTGGCGGCGCGTGATGCAGTCACTGGTCACGTCACCGCATTCCCATCAGATTGGTCTTGCGCTGGGCCTGGATGCTGGCGGTACGCAGACCCGGTGGGCGCTGTCGACGGTCCGCGGTGCCATCGTGGCCGAAGGTCAGATGCCGCCCCTGCACCCCACACAACTCTCCACCCCCAACGGTCGTGATGTCTGGCTGCATACCTTGTCCGCGCTCGCGTCGACGCTGATGACCAGCGGCCATGGCCCTGTGAAGCGGTTGCACGCGGCACTCACCGGCTATGGGGGTCAAGACGCTGAACTGATCCCGGTCATCAGCGCAGCGCTGTGCGTGCCCGCGCAGGCCATCAGCTTGAGCAACGATGTCGAAATGGCATTTCGGGATCTCTTTGAACCGGGACAAGGTCACCTGGTCTATGCCGGGACCGGCTCCATCGCCATCCACCTCGATGCAGAGGGCCTGCTGTACCGCGCCGGTGGCTTGGGCTCGGTGCTGGATGATGCGGGTGGGGGCTATTGGATTGGCCGCGAAGCGCTGCGACGCATCTGGCGCGCCGAAGATGAAGAGCCGGGTGCATGGCAACGCTCATCCATGGCGCAGGCCTTGATGCAGCGCGTGGGTGGCACTGACTGGGCCCACACTCGCGCATTCCTGGCCCAGGCCGACCGTGGTGCCATGGGTCTTTTGGCCACCACGGTCGCGCAGTGCGCCGATGGTGATGCGGTGGCCCTGGACATCCTGCACGAAGCGGGCCGGGAGTTGGCGCGCCTGGCCACCATCCTCGTACGACGCCTGGGCCCGCGCCCCATTGCGTTGGCCGGCGGTGTGTGGTCCCTGCATCCGGCCCTTGAAGAAGCCTGCCGTGCCGCGCTGGATCCCAGCCTGAGCGTCCAGGTGAGCGAGTGCCGCGGTCATCACGCGGCCGCGCGTGTGGCCGCAGCGCGGCTTGCTGCGGCCCTTGGGCATGAAGCCCGAGCATGATGAGCGCATCCAAATGAGCGCGTTTAAATGAGCGATCCTGCAAGCCCTGCTTCATCGCGCAACCCCTGGTCCTGGATCCCCACGCTGTATCTGGCCCAGGGCCTGCCCTATGTGGTGGTGATGACGCTTTCGGTGGTGCTGTACAAGAACCTGGAAGTCTCCAACACCGAGATTGCGCTGTACACCAGTTGGCTGTATCTGCCGTGGGTGATCAAACCCCTGTGGTCACCCTTGGTTGAACTGCTGGGCACCAAGCGCCGCTGGATCGTGGTGATGCAGTTTTTCGTGGGCGCAGCCCTGGCTTGCGTGGCGCTCACGCTGCCGACCGAGCGCTTTTTCCAGATGACCTTGGCGGTCTTTTGGCTGATGGCCTTCGCATCCGCGTCCCACGACATCGCGGCCGATGGCTTCTATCTGTTGGCGCTCAAGACCCATCAACAAGCGGCCTTTGTCGGGGTGCGCTCCACGTTCTATCGAGTGGCCAACATCGGCGGGCAGGGTGGTCTTGTCTACTTGGCTGGCGAACTGCAGGAACGCACCGGCAGCATGGTGCAGGCCTGGGCGGGTGTGTTCTGGGTGATGGCGGCGGGCTTCGGCGCGCTGGCCCTGTTGCATTGGATGGTGCTGCCGCGGCCGCCCCAGGACCAGCCTGTCATTGCCCAGGTTGCGCCGTGGCGCGGGTTCCTGTCCGTGTTTGCAGATTACTTTCGCAAGCCCGGCATCCTGGTCATCCTCGGCTTCCTGCTGCTCTATCGCTTTCCAGAAGCGCAATTGCTGAAGCTGGCGGTGCCCTTCCTGCTGGACAAGCCCGAACTGGGTGGTCTCGGCCTGAGCACCAAGGAAGTGGGCATCGCCTACGGCACTGTGGGCCTCACCGCGCTCACTCTGGGGGGCCTCTTGGGTGGTTGGATCATCTCGCGCGTGGGTTTGGACCGTGCGCTTTGGCCGCTTGTGCTGGTGATGCACCTGCCCAACGTGGTGTTCGTCGGCCTGGCACTGGAGCAGCCGGTGAACCTCGGACTCGTAGCCGCCGCGCTGGCCATCGAGCAGTTCGGCTATGGCCTGGGGTTCACGGCCTACCTCATGTTCATGATCGTCGTGGCCGAGGGCCCGCACAAGACGGCGCACTACGCCATCTGCACCGGTTTCATGGCCCTGGGCATGATGCTGCCCGGCATGTGGAGCGGCTGGCTCCAGGCTCAGATCGGCTACCCGTGGTTCTTCACCTGGGTGATGGTGGCCACGGTACCTTCTCTGGTGATGACGTCCCTGATCCGCATACCGCCGGGATTCGGTCGCCGCGAGGCTGATCAGCCTGATGCGCCGGCGCAGGGAGCCACCTCTGCAAACAAGGGTGATGTCCGGCAGAAGGAGGAGCGCCGTTCATGATGGGCCGCGTTCTCTCGCTGGATGCGTTTCGCGGCATGACGATTGCCGCGATGCTGCTGGTCAACAACCCAGGCGACTGGAGCCACCTGTATCGGCCCCTGGCCCACGCCGCGTGGCATGGCTGGACCTTCACGGACTGGGTCTTCCCCTTCTTTGTCTTCATCAGTGGAATCGCCATGCCTCTGAGCGTGGAGCGTCGACTGCAACTGGGCATGCAGCGCACGGCCGTACTGCTGCAGACCTGGCGACGTGCGGGCTTGTTGGTGCTCATTGGCTTGCTGCTCAACGCGGTTCCACACTTCAGTTGGTCCGAGCTGAGGCTGCCCGGTGTGCTGCAGCGCCTGGGACTTGTGACGATGTGGGCCGCGCCCATCGTGTTGTGGTGCGGCTGGCGAGGGCGCGTGATCTGGGCGCTGGCGCTGATGGTGGTCTACGCCGTGCTCATGCTCATGGTGCCGGTGCCGGGTCCCGATGGCGTGGTCCGGACCGGCTCGTTGGAGCCCGGACAGGACGTGGGTGCCTGGTTGGATCGTTTGCTGATGGACGGTCACCTGTGGAAGCAAAGCCGGACCTGGGACCCCGAGGGACTGCTGTCGACGCTGCCGGCGGTGTCCAGCCTGTTGATGGGCGTGTTGGCTGGGCAGTGGTTGCTGCAGGAAGGCCGACGCAGCGCGGCTGAGCGTATCATGGCGCTGGTCGTGGGGGGATTGCTTTGTTTGTGGGTGGGGGAGGTGTTGGATGCCTGGGTGATGCCCATCAACAAGAATCTCTGGACGCCGGCCTATGTGTTTTCCACCACGGGCTGGGCCCTGCTGATCATGAGCAGCTTTCACTGGCTCTTGGACGCTGCACCCGATGACCGCCTGCGGGCAATCTGTGCGCGGCTCGCACATCCCCTGGTGGTTTTTGGTGTGAACGCCTTGTTCCTGTTCGTGCTTGGTGGTTTGATCGCCAAAATGCTGGCCCTCATCAAGCCGGACGGTACGCATTCGCTCAAGCGTCTGCTCGTAGGCTTCATCGAGCCTCTGGGGCTTTCGCCGGTGAACACATCACTCACTTACGCCCTTGGTTTCGTGCTGTTGATGTGGGGTGTGGCATGGCTGCTGTGGAGTCGTCGATGGTTCATCCGGGTGTGAAGGCGCCATCTGCTGAAGAGGCATCCGCCAAGCTGGATGTGGTGCACTCGTGTCCTTCGCCAAACCGTCGGCGTCTGATGCTGGCCACCACGGCTTTTCTGGGCGGTTGTGCGGCTCAATGGCCTGAACGTGCCTCCCGTGCTGGGGCTGCAGCGGCGCAGCGGCTGGTGGGTTGGCGTGACGCTCCAGACCTGCTGCGTGAACTTCCTGATCCACCGCGAGAGTTCCGCGCCGCTTGGGTGGCCACGGTGGCCAACATCGATTGGCCAAGCCGACCAGGCTTGAATGCCCAGACGCAGCAGGAAGAAGCATTGGCCATCCTGGACCGCGCGGTTGAAATCGGCCTGAATGCCATCGTGCTTCAGGTTCGCACCAGTTGCGATGCCCTGTACGAATCGACCTTGGAGCCTTGGAGCGAATACCTCACGGGCGCGCAGGGCCAGCATCCAGGGTATGACCCCTTGGCCTTCTGGATAGCGGGGGCCCATGCGCGTGGTCTGGAGCTGCACGCCTGGTTCAATCCTTTCCGCGCGCGCCACAACAGCGCTCGTTCGCCTGCTCACGAAAGCCATGTGAGCCGCCGAGAGCCGCACTGGGTTCACATTTACGGCGACCTTCAATGGATGGACCCCGGTGAGCCCCAAGCCGCGGCGCATACCCTGGCGGTGGTGGCCGATGTGCTGCGGCGTTACGACGTCGACGGCATCCACATCGACGACTACTTCTACCCCTATCCCATCAAGCGGTCGGGGGCCGCGCCTTCGGACCCTGCCATCGAGTTTCCCGATGACCGCGCGTGGTCGAACGCGCAAGCGGCGGGTAGCATCTGGGAACTCTCGCGCGCGCAGTGGCGGCGCCGCAATGTGGATGAACTTGTGCGTGGAATGCATGAACAGGTCCGCCGCATCAAGCCGCAGGCGCGGTTCGGTGTCAGCCCCTTTGGCATCGGCAAGCCCGCGCTTCGTCCCCCCGGTATTGCCGGCTTCAGCCAGTACGACGACCTCTTTGCCGATGTCGAACATTGGCTTGAGCAGGGCTGGATGGACTACTTGGCACCGCAGCTTTATTGGGCAAGGGCGCAAACCGCACAGGCCTTCGCCGTGCTGCTGGAGTACTGGCGCCAGCAGAACCCCAAGGGCCGTCACGTGTGGCCGGGCCTTTTCACCAGCCGCATCCAGGACGCAGCGCCAACTTGGCTACCCGAAGAAATCGAGGGCCAGATTCAGCACGTGCGTGACGTGGCCCCTGGCACCGGTCACCTGCACTTCAGCATGGTGGCGCTGCTCAAGGACCGGCGTGGGGTGGCCTCGCAACTGCGCAGCCGCCTTTATGCGCAACCGGCCTTGGTGCCGGCCACGCCGTGGTTGGCCAGCGCGCACGCGCCGGTGGTGCAGATGCAGGTCTTGATGCAGGAAGGGCGACCGGTGGTGCAGACCCGGGTTTCCGCTTCGGTCGCCCGGGTGTTGGTGTGGTGGCGCCGCGCAGGGCGATGGCAATGGCGTGTGGCCGCGCCGGGCTTGACGGAGGACCTGCCGGTCGACGTGGACGCCGTGGCGGTGTCGGGTCTTGATGCGGCAGGCAATGAGGGCCCCAGGGTGGCCTGGGCCCGGCCTCAGGGTTCTTGAACCCGCCCCGTTCTGGTGAAGAACACCATGGTCTTGACCTTCGCGTCCGCAGCGAAGAGTGACCGGTAGCGTGCCAACTGACTCCGGTACGCGTCATCCAGTTCCTCTTCGTCGGCCTGACGGGTCGTTTTGTAATCGACGATCCACCGCACACCATCGGCCTCGAACGTGCGGTCGATGACGTGGGTTTGAATCTGGCCGTCCTGGGCGGTGGTGAAGGGAACCTCGCAACCCTGCGGGTTGTGTTGCCCCAGAATCCAGCGTCCCTGCTCAGACTCGAGCGTGATGACGAGATGTTGAATGACTTCCTGGGCAGCGGCGGCTGACTTCTTCTGTGCATGACCCTGCTGTTGCATCCAGCGTTGCATCGGCAGGCTCAGGCTTCGAACACGGGCCACACTCCAATCGCTCAATCCATCCCGGGCGATGATTTCCAGGTAGCGGTGAACCAGCGTGCCAATGTCGGCGGCCAAGCGGCCTGAGTGGGCTGCCTCGTCGCTGTCGGTCATCTGAAACTCGGACTCCTCCGGTCCCCATTCAACCGTAATGGCGGCATCCCTCAACAGTTCAGGCCTTTGTGCTGACTGCAGGCGAACCAGCCGGTGATCGAACGCTTCGGGTGCCACCACCTTGGGGGTCCGAGGGCTCATCGGGCTCCCGGCATCAGCCGCAGCCGCAGTTGCGTCCTGGCCCTGACCCTGATCCTTCAAGCGCAAGCAGGCCTCTTCAAACGCCGCGCGGCCGGCCGGCCACAGCAGCGACAAAAGGCTACCCGCGGCCGGGGGCTTCAAGGGTCCCTGGTCTGCCTTGGTGTCCAGCTTGGCGCAGCCCACCAAATGCAGATGCCGCTTGGCGCGCGTCACCGCCACATAGAGCAGGCGCTGCAGTTCATGGCGATTGCGCTCCGATTCGAATTGGTGCAACAGCTTGTATTTGGACGGCTCTGCCGTCTTCTCATCGGCCCGAGCCGGCAAGGGTGCCACGACCAAGTGCCCCTGCCCATCAGCTCCGTCAAGTTCATCCCACAGGATCATTTGTTTCTCGGTGGGTGGCGACTTCTTGTGCAGTCCGGGCACGATGACCGTGTCGAACTCCAAGCCCTTCGATTTGTGTACGGTCATGATCTGCAGCCGCGCAGACGCATTCGGGTCTGGGGCCGCGAACAGCTTGTCCACCTCGGTGTTCAGCCTGTTCAGGTCGAGCGAGCCGTGTTCATCGAGTTCGTCCAGGATGTCGAAGAAGGCCCGGCTGTCCAGCAGATCGGCTTCTCCCTGCAAGCACTGTGGCCCGCCCAAGTTCTGCCACGTGCCCTCCATCCATCGGCGCAGGCGCTGCCGCCCCTGGTGGGCGTAGGCCTCCTGGATCACATCCCTCACATGGGCCAGGCGTTGCTGCCCATCGGCACTCAGGCGTTGGCATCGGTTGTCGTCCAGGATGAGTGACCACACCGTGGCGTGGTGGTTGTCACCCATCAGTTGATGCAGGTCGGCCAGCAACAGGCCGCACCACGGTGCGCGCAGGAGCGCCAGCCATTGAATGCGGTCGCCCTGATGCAGCAGCGCTTGGGTCAGGCTCAGGAGGTCTTGAATCACCTGGCGTTGCGCCAGGGACTCGATTTCCACGGCTTGGAAGGGAAGGGCCGGCCGCTGCGCGTGCAAAGCCTTCACCAGGGTGCCCAGGTGAGAGCGGGCGCGCACCAGAATGGCAATCGTGCCCTGAGGATCGTCCTGCTGGGCTTGTCGAACGATGTCGATGACCGCCTGTGCCTCGAGCTCATCGGCGGGGTCCAGTTCCTCGTTGTCGCCCTCGTACTCTTCTGCGGGTTCGGCGCCGGCAACCGGCATGTCGATGATCGGGTGCCAGGTCACGCCCGCCATGGGATGGCTGCCCTTGGTGGCCTGTGCCTCGTCGAACTTCACCGCACCCCGGTGGAAGTTGTCTTCTGGTGCGAACACGTCCGGAAAGACGAGATTGCCCCAGTCCACGATTTCCTCGTGTGACCGGTTGTTTCGGTACAGGGTCAGCTCCTTCAAGGGGATGGAGCCCAGTCCATGGCTCTTGATCTGCAGAAAGAGCCCCACATCCGCCTTTCGAAAGCGGTAGATGGATTGCATGGGGTCGCCCACCAGGAATACGGTGCGGCCGTCATTCGGCTGCCAACCGCGGGTGAGTCTGAGCAGCAACTCCACCTGCGTGGGGCTGGTGTCCTGGAACTCATCCACCAGCAGATGCTGGATGCGGTAGTCCAGGCTCAGTTGCAGGTCGCTGGGGTTGTCCTCGGCGCCCAAGGCCATGAGGGCGCTTTGGGCCATTTCGATGAAATCGACTTCGCCTGCTGCCTTGAACGTGAGCCAGAGGTGCGCGTGCGCCACCCGCAGCACGCTGATGAAGTGCGAGATGAGCTGTTGCTCCTGGGCGCTGTAGATGGGTGAGGGCAGTTGCCGCACCTGCCCGAGAGTCGCGGCAGCGGCGGCATTGAAGTCCAGGGTCATCGCGTCCTTGAGCGCTTTCCCCAACGGTTTTCCTTCCCCTTCGCTGAGACCCAAACCCTTGGAAAAGGACTTGCGTGGAGCGTCCTTCTGGGTCAGCAGCAGCGCGGCGAGGCCACGCCATTGCGGCAGGTCCTGCGGGCTGTCGGTCAAAGGTTCGGACCAGTCGACCAAGTTCACGACAGCCTTGAGATCTTCGTCGACTTCGTCGCCCGCGTTCATCGCGCTCCAGATGCTGGATGCCGCCCAGCGTGCCGCGGGCATCATGGCCATTTGGACGGCTGTGGGCAACGCGGTCGACACGCCATGAAGGACGTTCCGGATGTAATGGCCCAGCGCCTTTTCGGCGGCGTCCAGGTCGATGTCGCGGCCTGCGTGACGCAACCATTGGTCGCGCCGTTTCAGCAAGTCGATGATCAAGGACTGGAACCGAACCGCATCGTTGTCGAAGTGGTTCAACACCTGGGCAATCGCTTCGGCCTGCGGATGACCTTCGTCCAATGACTGCAGCGTGGCTTGCGCGGCCTGCACATAGTGTGCGTCGGCATCGGCGGCGATGCTGGGCTGACTTCCGAAGCGGGCCATCAACGGCATCTGGCGGGCCAGTTGGCCGCACAGGGCGTCCAGGGTGGTGATCTGCATCCGGCCCGCGTGTTCAAGCAGATGCCATTGCCGCGCGGCGTCGCGCTTCAGAACCTCAAGCCCCAACTCGTAGGTCCTGATCTTGTGGGCCTCGGCCGGGCGTTGCCCCGCGGCGCTGCGTTGCAGGCTGCTCACCACCCGCTGCCGCATTTCAGCCGCCGCTTTGTTGGTGAAGGTCAGGGCGACGATTTCTTCCGGGTCATCGACCGTGGTGAGCAAGGCCAGAAGGCGCTGCGTGAGCAACTCGGTCTTGCCGGCGCCGGCAGGCGCCTTGACGATGTAGGAATCACGCACATCGAGCGCCTGCTCTCGATTCTCGGAGTCGAGCTTCAGCAGGTCGTCTGCAGTCAGCGGCGCGGTGGAATTCGGCATCGGATTCGGGGTGGTCATTGAGCGTCTCCAGCGAGGCGGGTAGCCGCCTGTGCAGCCTCAAGCTGGGCTTGTCGTTCGGCCAATCGAAGCACCGGTAGGACGTCGCAATACTTCAGCGCCTTGGCATCGGCAAACCGCACACCGGCATGGCCGGCCTTCACCTCTTGGGCTACCGCCCGGATGCGGAGGCTCCAGTGATCGAGAACGCTGTTCCAGTGCGGAAAGAGGGCCTCCGGAAACAAACGACGCCCCGGCTTGCTGTCCAGACCAGTGACCTTGGGCAAGAGCTTGTCTTTCTTCGCAAGGCCGGCCCAGGTGGGACCTTGCATCAGCACCTTGGCAAACACCACGCCCTGCACGGGTCCCTCCGTGGGAGGCGTGAGGGCGGCGTAGATGGGCAGTTGCGGCTCGGTCAAGCGGTCTGAGGCCCAGTTCTTGATGTCAATGCTGGCACCGGTCTTGTAGTCGATCACCAAGGTGGAGCCATTCGCCAACAAGTCGATGCGGTCGATGTACATCCGAACCTGGATGCCTTCGATCTCCAGGACACATTCCTTTTCGCTGTGAATC
>JAIYCN010000003.1 GCA_027487995.1 Rubrivivax sp.
CCATCTTGTTCACGAAGGCCAGGCGGGGCACCTTGTACTTGTTGGCCTGACGCCAGACGGTTTCAGACTGGGGCTGCACGCCACCCACGGCGCAGTACACCATGCAGGCGCCGTCGAGCACGCGCATGGAACGCTCCACCTCGATGGTGAAGTCCACGTGTCCGGGCGTGTCGATGATGTTGATGCGATGCTCTTCACCCTTGCCGTCCTGGGCGCGCCAGAAGCATGTCGTGGCGGCCGACGTGATGGTGATGCCGCGCTCCTGCTCCTGCTCCATCCAGTCCATGGTGGCGGTGCCTTCATGCACTTCGCCAATCTTGTAGGACTTGCCGGTGTAGTAAAGGATACGCTCGGTCGTGGTCGTCTTGCCGGCATCGATGTGCGCCGAGATACCGATGTTGCGGTAGCGCTCGATGGGGGTCTTGCGGGACATTGGGAATGGCTCCAGGGATTAGAAACGGAAGTGCGAGAAGGCCTTGTTGGCTTCGGCCATGCGGTGGACTTCGTCGCGCTTCTTCATGGCGCCGCCGCGGCCTTCAGAGGCCTCCAGCAGTTCGTTGGCCAGGCGTGCAGCCATGGACTTCTCACCGCGCTTGCGGGCGCTGTCCTTCAGCCAGCGCATGGCCAGAGCCACGCGGCGGATGGGGCGAACTTCCACGGGAACTTGGTAGTTCGCACCGCCCACGCGGCGGGACTTCACTTCGACCATCGGCTTGACGTTGTTCAGGGCCACCATGAAGATCTCCAGGGGATCCTTGCCGGCCTTCTTCTCGACCTGCTCGAGGGCACCATAGATGATGCGCTCGGCCACGGCCTTCTTGCCGGACTCCATGACGACGTTCATGAACTTGGAAAGGTCCACCGATCCGAACTTGGGATCGGGCAGGATTTCACGCTTGGGGACTTCGCGACGACGCGGCATTTCTTTCTTCCTTTTTGCTTCAGCTGGCTCCGGTGGCTTTCCACCTCAAGAGCCCGGCTCTCCATCCGGGAGGGCCGCTTACTCGGTCTGGCACTGATTCAGTGCAACGTTTGCCTCAGACCGCTGAACACGTCAGCTCGAATCGCTTCGGGGCTGACCACTTGAAAAACAGAGGGCTGCTTAGGCCTTCTTGGGGCGCTTGGCACCGTACTTGGAGCGCGACTGCTTGCGGTCCTTGACGCCTTGCAGGTCAAGCGAGCCGCGCACGATGTGGTAACGCACACCGGGCAGGTCCTTCACACGGCCGCCGCGCACGAGCACCACGCTGTGCTCCTGCAGGTTGTGGCCTTCGCCGCCGATGTAGGAAATGACCTCGAAGCCGTTGGTCAGGCGCACCTTGGCCACCTTGCGAAGCGCGGAGTTCGGCTTCTTCGGGGTCGTCGTGTAGACGCGCGTGCACACGCCGCGGCGCTGCGGGCAGTTCTGCATCGCAGGCGATTTGCTCTTGGTGGGCTCGACCTCGCGGCCGTGACGCACCAACTGGTTGATGGTGGGCATGTAACTTGTTCCCGTTTGAAGTTACGTGGTGATAAAAGAAAAAGTGAACGGCTCGCCCGGCCCGCCTGTTCCCCAGAGTTTCCTCAGGGCAACGTTGCGGACACCAGCAAGCCCAGCCTTTTTCGCCGAAAAGCCCGCCAGTATAGTCGGTGCCGGTGAACTCAGCAAGAACCCTAGGGCCGCCGCTGCCCGAGACCGGACCAAATGCCGGTTTGGCCTGCCGCGTGGTGCTGGACACCAACACAGTGCTGGACCTGTGGGCGTTTCAGGATCCGCGGGTGGCGGGGCTGCGCGGCCGGCTTGAAGCGGGGGCTTTGGACTGGGTGGCCGAGTCAGCCATGCGGCAGGAGCTGGAGACGGTGCTGATGCGCGGGGTGGCGGCCCGCTACGGGGCCCAACCGGAGCCCGTGCTTCAGGCCTGGGACCGCCATGTCCGGTTGTGCAGCCCCGCGCCCATGAGCCACCGGCTGCGCTGCCGGGATGCGGACGATCAGAAGTTCATCGACCTTGCGCTGGAGGTGCAAGCGCAGTGGCTGCTCACTTCAGATCGGGATTTGCTGACGCTGGCCCGCCGTGCGGCCGTGCTGGGCCTGAAGATCGCCTCACCCCACGGTTGGGCGCAGGGGCTGGGCCTGCAGTCGGCGGTTCAGGGCTGAGCGCACGCGCACCAGCACCTCGCTCCAATCCGGGCCTTCCTGCCGGAACAGGCGCGTGTGCGGGTACCAGGGGCTGTCGTCGCGGCCCATCAGCCAGCGCCAGTCGGCCATGCGGTGCAGCATCACCCAGGTGGGTCGCCCCAGGGCGCCGGCCAGGTGGGCAATGCTGGTGTCCACCGTGATCACGAGGTCTACCGCTTCGCACCACGCTGCGGTGCCGGCGAAACCCTGCAGACCGGGCCGGTCATGGATGAGGCCGGGGTGGCGCGCCATGGCGGCTTCGTCTTCTTCCCGCACGTCACCTTGCAGCACCACCGCCTGCACCCCCGCGGGCAGCGCCTGCAGCAGCAGGGCCAGGGCCATGCTGCGTTGTGCGTCGGAAGGGTTGCGTGGGTTGCCGCTCCAGGCCAGACCCACCCGAAGGCGGCCGTTGTGCGGATGCCCCTTGAGCACCTGCCCCACCAACAAGGGGTCGGCCTGCAAATAGGCCTGTCCACCATCCGGCCCTGGCTCAAAGCGCCGCAGCGCCAGGGGCAGGCTCATGAGGGGGCAGTGGAGGTCGTAGCGCTCGCTGGGCAGCGTCTGCGTGATCACGCGCAGGCCCGGTGTGAGGGACTGCAGCAAGGGGCGCAGGGCTTCGGGCACCATCAGCGTGACCTGCGCACCGCGGGCCAGCACGTGCGGCACGTAGCGGCAGAACTGCAGCGTGTCGCCCAGGCCCTGCTCGGCCACCAGCAGAACGCGGCGCCCCATCAGGGCCTGCGCACCGGTCCACAAGGCACCGGCCTGGCTCAGCAGCCCAGGGTCGGGTGGGTCCAGCCGCCAACGGGATTCGTAGGCCAGCCAGCCTTCATGCCAGCGCTGGCTCATCAGCAGCGCCAGGGCTTCGTTCCATTCGATGCGATGTTCCTGCGGGGCCAGGCGCCGCGCCAGCGAGTAGGACTGCAGGGCCTGCGGCATGCGCCGCAGGTCGTGCAGGGCGATGCCCCGGTTGTAGTGCCCTTCCCAATCGGTGGGGTCCAACTCCACGGTGCGGTCGTAGGACAGCAGCGCCTCTTCGGCGCGACCGAGTTCGCGCAGCGTGTTGCCGCGGTTGAGATGGGCCGCACCGACCGCAGGGTCCAGCGCAACCGCGCGGTCGTAGGCGGCAAGAGCCTCCTGGCGTTGGCCGAGGTTCTTCAGCCAATCGCCACGGGCACTGTGGGCCCCGGCGTGGTCGGGCCAGTGCTGCAGCACGAGGTCTGCGGCATCCAGTGCGGCCTGCCAACGCCCCAGTGCGCCCAGGCACAGGCCCCGGTTGAAGAGGGCCTGCAGGTCATGGGCGTCGTGGAGCAGGGCCTGGTCAAAGCAGGCGACCGCCTCTTCATGGCGTCCCAGGCTGCGCAGCACATTGCCGCGGTTGTAGTGGACCCCAGCGGTTTCCCCGGCACAGTCGATGGCCTGGTCGAAACTGCGCAGCGCTTCCTGGTGCCGACCAAGCGCATGGAGGGTGGTGCCGCGGTTGGCGTGCACATGGGCCTGGGCATCGAGTTCCGCCGGTGGGTGCAAGAGGGCGAGGTCGTAGTCCAGGAGCGCCGCTTCATGGTGGTCGATCGACTTGTGCAGGTCCGCGCGCAGCAGGTAGGGCCGTGCACGGTCAGGTTGCAGGCGCACCGCCTCGTCGAACTGGATCAAGGCCGCCTCGAATCCGCCCAGCGTCTGCTCGATCAGCCCCAGGTTGCAGCGCAATTCAACATGCTGGGGGTGCTGGCGGACCAGATCTTCGTAGGCCAGACGGGCACGCGGCCAGTCTGCCTGGCGCACGCACGCAGCGGCGGCCTCAAAGGTCCATGGCGTGGCCGGCTGCGCTGCAGGGGGCGCGGCGGTGGTCAGGCGGTTGACCGACCGGGCGGGGGTTGTGGACATCGGCCCTCCTGCCCACCCGACGGGCAAGCTCTGGGGGAGTCTAGGGCAGCCCATGGCGCAGGAGCCTTCGAACAGGCAGGGGATTCAGGCATTCGGTCGCGAACCGCGCTTGGTTCACGCGCATGAAAAAGGGCCACCGCGCCCGTGAAGGCGGCGGTGGCCCGATGCGAATGACCGCGGGGGTGGGGAACGGTCAGGCCGTCTCGCCGCCCTCGTTGGCCGCGGCCGCATCCGCGTCGGCTGCCGCCATCTGCGCGGCGGCCAATTCCTCGGCCTCCTGCAGGGCGATGGCGCGACGCTCGGTCTCGTCCATCTCTTCCTTGACCTTGCGGGCCTGGTGGAAAGCCATGCCGGTACCTGCCGGGATCAGGCGGCCCACGATGACGTTTTCCTTCAAGCCTCGCAGCTCGTCACGCTTGCCCATGATGGCAGCCTCGGTGAGCACGCGGGTGGTCTCCTGGAAGGAGGCCGCGGAGATGAAGGAGTCCGTGGACAGCGAGGCCTTGGTGATGCCCAGCAGCAGGTCCTGGTAGGTGGCCGTGACCTTGCCCTCGGCCACCAGACGGTCGTTGGTGTCCAGCAGCTCCGAGCGCTCAACCTGCTCGCCACTGATGTAGCTGCTGTCGCCGGGGTTGACGATCTGCACGCGGCGCAGCATCTGGCGAACGATCACCTCGATGTGCTTGTCGTTGATCTTCACACCCTGCAGACGGTAGACGTCCTGCACTTCGTCGACGATGTAGCGGGCCAACTCCTCGACACCCAGCAGACGCAGGATGTCCTGCGGGTCGGCCGCGCCGTCGACGATGAGCTCACCACGGTTGACCACCTGACCTTCGTGCACCAGGATGTTC
>JAIYCN010000203.1 GCA_027487995.1 Rubrivivax sp.
GCGGGTCGAGCCGCTGGTGCGGCGCGAGGCTTGGGCGCGCGACGGGCTGGCGTGGATCCGCCGTGCGACGCCCGAGGGCCGGGATTACTTCATCACCCACCTGGGCGCCCGGGAGCATCGCGGGTGGATCCACCTCGGCACCCTGGCGCGGTGCATCCGGATGGATCCCTTGGACGGCCGCACGGGCGCCTTGCCGCAGCGGGCGGCGCCGGGTGGGACCGAAGTCTGGCTCGAGCTGACGCCGGGAGAATCCGTGATTCTCCGCGCCTTGGACACGGACCCGGCCACTCCCGTGGCGCCGTGGCCGGTCGTGGCGGAGGCGGGAGCCGGCCTCGCGCTCAACGGCGAATGGCAGGTGGAGTTCATCGCGGGCGGCCCGGAGCTTCCCGCGCCGCTCCGCGCCCCCGCCCTGCGTTCCTGGACCGAGTTGGGCGGCGAACCGGCGCAACGGTTCGCCGGCACCGCCCGCTACCGGATCGAGTTTGAGGCCCCGGCCCAACCCGCGGCCGATTGGCGCCTGGACCTGGGCGACGTGCGCGAAAGCGCGCGGGTTTCCCTCAATGGCCAGCTGGTCGGGACCGCCTGGAGCGTGCCTTACCGACTCCACCTGCAGGGGCTGGTCCGGCCGGGACGGAACGTCCTCGAGCTCGAGGTGACCAACCTCGCCGCCAACCGCATCCGCGATCTGGACCGCCGGCAGGTGCCTTGGAAGGTGATGCGGGAGATCAACTTCGTGAACATCAACTATCAGCCGTTCAATGCGGCGGATTGGCCGCTCCAGCCCTCCGGCCTGCTCGGGCCCGTCACGCTGACCCCGCTGCGCCGCACGACCCCGTAGGCGCCGCCCCGCGGCGGCGGCGTTTGCGGTTGAGCCTCGCCGCCCGGGCCCCACGCTCGGCGGGATGCGTGGTGTGTCCCTTGATTTCATCCCGACGTGGAGGTCCTGAGGATCATCCTCGAGGTGGGGTTGGTGCTGGGCCTCGTCGCCGCCAACGGGTTCTTCGTCGCGGCTGAATTCGCCCTGGTGAAGATCCGCGCCAGCCAGTTGCGGCCCCTGGCGCGGAACGGGGGCTGGCGGGTGCGGATGGCGCTGTTCGCCACCACGCATCTGGATGCGGTGCTGTCCTCGACCCAATTGGGCATCACCCTGACCAGTCTCGGGCTGGGCTGGATTGGCGAACCGGTGATCGGCGAGCGGCTGGAGCCGTTGCTGGGCCACTTGGGGATCACGGATCCGGCGGCCGTGAAATCCATCTCGTTCGCGGCGGCATTCTCGGTGATCACCTTCCTGCACATCGTGCTCGGGGAACTGACCCCCAAGTCCCTCGCGATCCAGCGGCCGAAGGCGGTCTCCCTGCGGGTGGCGGGACCGTTGGTGCTGTTCTACAAGGCGTTCTTCCCGTTCATCTGGGTACTCAACGGCACCGCGAACCGGATTCTCCGCTGGGCCGGCCTGGAACCGGCGAGCGAGGGCGAACACGGCTTCAGCGCGGAGGAATTGGAGTATGTCTTCAGCCAAGCCCGGCACAGCCATCCGGGCGACGCGCTGATCAACCGCATCATGGTCAGTTCCCTGCGCCTGCGCTCGGTCACCGCCCAGCAGGTGATGCGCCCCCGGGAGCAGATGGTGGTGCTCTGGCTGGACCGGCCGATGGAGGAGAACCTCCGCCTCGCGCAGACGGCGGGCTTCAGTCGCTTTCCCGTGTGCCGGGGCTCCCTGGACAACGTGGAGGGCCTGGTGCTGGTGCGCGAATGGCTCTGGCAGGCGCAGGCGCTGGGCCCGGAAACCTCCTTTGAACCGCTCCTGCGGCCGGCGCTCACCTTCATGCTGCGCACCCCGGTGCACACGATGATCGAGCTGTTCCGGCAGTCGCGGGTACACTTGGCGGTGGTGCTGGATGAGGAGCTGAAGACGGCGGGCCTGGTGAGCCTGGAGGATGTGCTGGAGGAGATCGTGGGGGACATCCGCGACGAACTGGACATCGGGCGCGGGCCCGTCTTCGCGCGCGAGGAGGCGGCGATCGAGGTGAGCGGGCGCTTCACGATGCGCGAGCTGCAGGCGGAGACCGGCTGGGCCTTCGAATGGGAGCCGCGGGAGACGGTCGCCCGCTGGGCCGAGCGCCACCGCGGCCGGCCCCTGCGGCGGGGGGAGAGTCTCGACGTGGGCGAGTTCCGGGTCTCGGCGGTCGAGGTCGGCGCCGAGACGGCCCGCCGCGTCCGGGTCGAACGCCTGCCGGCGGCGCATCCGTGAGGCGCGCCACCCCGCCGCTTGATTTTTCCCGGCCCGCCCTAAACTGGACCCTTTTCCGCCATGTCGACCACCACGCCCGAGAAGTTTGAATTCCAAGCCGAGATCAAGCAGCTGCTCGATATCGTCATCCACTCCCTGTACACGGAGAAGGAGATCTTCGTCCGGGAGCTGGTCTCCAACGCCTCCGACGCCCTCGAGAAGCTGCGGCACACGCAGCTGACGGAGAAGACGGTCCACGACGAGCAGCTGCCGCTGGAGATCAACGTCACCACCGACGAGAAGGCGAAGCAGATCACCATCCAGGACTACGGGATCGGGATGACGCGCGCCGAGCTGATCCGGAACCTGGGCACGATCGCGCATTCGGGTTCGAAGGCCTTCCTGAAGGCCCTCGGCGAGGGCGGGGCGAAGAATTCGAACCTGATCGGCCA
>JAIYCN010000244.1 GCA_027487995.1 Rubrivivax sp.
CAAGGAGCTCCAGTAACCTCACCAATCAGCGCCAGACACTGGCGCCAAAAAAAGAGCCGCCCGAGGGCGGCTTCTTTTCTGTCCGTGAGACCGGATTACTTGCTGGCAGGCGCCGAAGCAGCAGCGGGTGCTGCAGGAGCCGAAGCGGCAGAAGCGTCTGCGGCGGGCGCAGCGGCCGGAGCCGGAGCGGCGGCCGGAGCCGGAGCGGCGGGAGCCGGGGCGGCTTCCTTCTTGCCGCAAGCGGCCAGAGCGGAAATGGCGATCAGGGAAGCCAGCAGGATGGAATGCTTCATGTGTGTCCTCGAAACGAAGTCTGACGGTTTGGGAAGGGGCCCAGACCCCTTCTGATCAAGGCCAGCCCCGAAAACCCGCCAGAACGACGAACCCGACGCCTGGAGCCGCTGCGAGAGCGACACCGTGACAAATTGTCGGTAACTGCACCTCTGCTCAGTATATCCGATATCAGGGTCAATACGGATACGGCTGCAGCCAGCCCTGGTCCAACCAGTCCTCCAGGGCCTGCCGTGCGTCGATGCTGAGTTGGGCGCATGACCGCGCGTCCAGTTGGCGTTGGTCGGCCAAGCGGCGCAGGAGACGCGCGTCCCGGCCGCCAACGACAAACGCATCGCCATTGATGAACAGGTGCCAGCGGTCGTAGGCCATGCGTGTTCGGCGGTCCAGGGCCACACCGTTGTGCAATCCGCGTTCCGATTGAGCCTGCTCAAACCACACCTGCGGCTTGGGTTCGGTCAACCAGCCGCCCAGAACACGAGCGCGTGTCCTTCCATCCTTGAGGACCTGCTCCAAGCCCGCCTGTGCGAAACGCATGAGCCCCTGCGGCACTTCGCCCTGTTGCTCGACCGGCGGGCAGCCGAGATCGCCGTATCGGCGTTGCCACGCCCGGCGCTCCGCGGCCGTGCGCGGTTCCTGTTCACATTCCAGCACCTCGTCGGCCAGCCGTTGCAGCATGGCCGCGGTCAACTCACCCGCCGTGGGAGCCCTGAAGCCGATGGACGCCGTCATGCAGTCGCCCCCAAGGGCCACGCCGTCGTGGCCCCAGCCGGGAGGCAGGTACAGCATGTCCCCGGGTTCCAACACCCACTCCTGCTCGGGCTTGAAATTCGCCAGGATACGAAGAGGCAAGCCTGGCACCAGTTCAGCATCTCCCGGCGGCGCCACGCGCCAGCGCCGGCGGCCCTGCACTTGCAGCAGGAACACGTCATAGGAATCCACATGCGGGCCCACGCCACCGCCGTCGCTGGCCCAGGACACCATCAGGTCATCCAAGCGCGCGTGGGCGATGAAGTCGAAGGCCCTGAGCATGGCGTGCGCCGCGTCGCAGTGCAGGTCCAAACCTTGCACCAGGAGCGTCCACCCGACGCGCGAAATCGGAGGCAACTGGCGCTTCGTCAATGGACCATGGCGTAGCCGCCAACGCCCATCTCGCTGCTCGATGCAACGCGATTCCACGCCGTCGCGTTCGCACAAGGCCAACAGATCTGCCCGCGTGGCCGGCGGCACCACACCGGGCATCGCCTGGCGCACGAGCAAGGGCTTGCGCTGCCAATGACGCTTCATGAACTGCTGGGCGGACAGGCCGCCGAGCAGGGTTCGAGGGGAGGATGAACGGTTCAAGGGTGGGATGTCACGACGGCGATGCGCCCACTGTGCCATGATTCTGGCCATGGACATCTCCCTGCCGTGCGTGGTCACGCTCACCTGGACACTTGCCGACGCACAGGGCAAGCTCATCGACGAACTCGCCGAGCCCCTGGAATTTCTGGTGGGTGGGCAAGATCTCCTGCCCAAGGTCGAGGAGGTGCTGATCGGCCAGTCCGTGGGCTTTGAAGCCGATATTCATCTGGAACCCGAGCATGCGTTCGGAGACTACGACTCCGGCCTGGTGTGCTTTGAGGCGAAGTCCCTGTTCCCGGAAGACGTGGGGCCCGGCATGCAGTTCGAAGGCCTGCCGCCGGGTGCGGCCACGCCTGACATGCCTGGAGATGCCATCTACACCGTCACCGAGGTCTACCCGGACCACGTGGTGCTGGACGGCAACCACCCGTTGGCGGGGATGGCGCTGCGGCTTTCCCTGAAGGTGCGCGACGTGCGCGTGGCCACCGAGGAAGAAGTTCAAGCCGGCAGCGTGGGATCGCCTGTGTTCAGCGTGGCGGGCGCCTCATCGGACGACGATGAGACCGGCGACCGCACGCTGCACTGAGTTCAACCCTTGCCGGTTGAACCGAACCCGCCGGCACCGCGGTCACTGGCCTCGAACTCTTCCACCACTTCAAATCGCGCCTGCACCACCGGCACGATGACCAGTTGCGCCAGCCGCTCCAAGGGCTCGATGGTGAACGGCTGCATGCCCCGGTTCCAGCAACTGACCATCAACGGACCCTGGTAGTCGCTGTCGATCAGGCCCACGAGATTGCCCAGCACGATGCCGTGCTTATGCCCCAGCCCTGAACGGGGCAGGATGACCGCGGCCAGGGCCGGGTCGCCGATGTGGATCGCAATGCCGGTGGGAATCAGTTCACACTGGCCAGGTTGAAGAACCAGGGGCGCCGTCACGCAGGCACGCAAGTCCAGGCCTGCACTGCCCGCCGTGGCATAGGCCGGCAACAGCGGTGGCTGCTTCGGGGTACCGCGAAGGCGGTCGTCCAAGATCTTCAGTTCGATGGTGGCGTGCGGCATGGGTGGTGTTGGGCGATGTGCGCGACCAGGTGCCGCGCGAGGGTGAGCTTGTCGGCGGCCGGCAGAGCCGTGGTGCCCTTTGCGTCGATCAGCAGCAGTTCGTTCTCGTCACGCCCGAAGGTGGAGGGGCCATGGTTGGCCACCACCAGTTGCAGCCGCTTGCGCTGCAGCTTCTCGCGGGCGTGGCGTTCAATGTCGTGGGTTTCGGCGGCAAAGCCCACGCATGTCGGTGCTTGGGGAAGTGCTGCCACGGCGGCCAGGATGTCGGGGTTCTCGGTCATGGCCAGCACCGGCGCACCCTGCCCCGCCACCTTCTTGATCTTGGCATCCGACGGGGCCTGTACGCGCCAGTCGGCCACGGCGGCTGTGGCAATGAACAGGTCATGGGAGGGCGCCAGCGGCAGCACTGCGTCGTGCATCTGGCGGGCCGATTCCACATCCAGGCGCGTGACACCCCAAGGCGTGGGCAGATGCACCGGCCCAGCCACCAGCGTGACCTGGGCGCCCGCCTCGGCAGCCGCACGCGCGATGGCAAAGCCCATCTTGCCGCTGGATCGATTGGTGATGCCTCGCACCGGGTCGATGGCCTCGAACGTGGGCCCGGCCGTGATGAGCACGCGACGACCCTTGAGCACCTTGGGTTGGAAATGGGCGATCAGCGCGTCTCGGATCTCCAACGGCTCCAGCATGCGCCCGTCGCCGATTTCACCGCAGGCCTGCGAACCGGAGGCAGGCCCCAGCAGCACGGCGCCGTCCTGCTGCACCTGTTGTGCGTTGCGCTGCGTGGCCGGGTGGGCCCACATCTCGCGGTTCATGGCCGGGGCCACCAACAGGCCACAGCGCTCGGCAGGACGGGCCACGCACAACAAGGACAGCAGTTCGTCGCAGCGGCCTTGCGCCAGGCGCGCAATGAAATCCGCCGTGGCCGGGGCCACGAGGATGGCGTCCGCCTCGCGGCTGAGGTTGATGTGGGCCATCGCATTGGGCTGAGTGGTGTCCCATTGCGTGGTGGCCACGGGGCGGCCGGTAAGCGACTGCAGCAGCAAGGGTGTGACGAACTGCTGGGCCGAAGCCGTCATCACCACCTGCACGGTGGCACCGGCCTTCACCAGCTCGCGGGCCAGCTCGGCGCCCTTGTAGCAGGCCACCCCGCCGGTCAGGCCCAGAACGATGTGCTTGCCGGCGAGTTCCAAGATGATGACCCCTTACACCCGCTCGGCCACCCAGGCCTGCACAGATGCCAGGGCCTTGGACAGATGCGTGGCATCGGTGCCGCCGGCCATGGCCATGTCGGGCTTGCCGCCGCCCTTGCCGCCCACCTGCTGGGCCACGAAATTCACCAGCTCGCCGGCCTTGACCTTGGCTGTACTGTCGGCCGTCACGCCCGCGGCCAGCTGCACCTTGCCACCGTCCACGGCCGCCAGCACGATGGCCGCAGTCTTGAGCTTGTCCTTGAGCTTGTCCAGGGTCTCGCGCAGCGTCTTGGCGTCCGCCCCTTCCAGCGTCGCGGCCAATACCTTCAGGCCTTTCACATCCACCGCCTGCGCCAAGAGTTCGTCACCCTGCGCGGAAGCCAGCTTGCCCTTGAGCGCGGCAATTTCCTTCTCCAGGGCACGCACCTGGTCCAGCACCGCCGCCGCGCGTGCGGGCACATCGGTGGGGCTGACCTTCATGGTGCCGGCCGCGTCGGCCAGCGTGGTTTCCAGCTGCTGCAGGTAGCTCAGGGCCTTCTCGCCGCACACCGCTTCGACGCGACGAATGCCCGCGGCCACCCCGCCTTCGGAGACGATCTTGAACAGGCCGATGTCACCCGTGCGCTGCACGTGTGTGCCGCCGCACAGTTCGCGGCTGCTGCCGATGTCCAGCACGCGCACCGTGTCGCCGTACTTCTCGCCGAAGAGCATCATGGCGCCCAGCTTCTGCGCATCGTCGATGGCCATCACTCGCGACTGTGCCGCGGCGTTGGACAGGATCTCGGCGTTCACAATGGCCTCGACCTTGGCCATCTGCTCGGCCGTCATGGCCTCGTTGTGGGCAAAGTCGAAACGGGTGCGCTCGGCATTCACGAGCGAGCCCTTCTGCTGCACGTGCGCGCCCAGCACTTCACGCAGCGCCTTGTGCATCAGGTGCGTGGCACTGTGGTGGCGTACGGTGTGGGCCCGCTGCAACGCGTCCACACGGGCCGTGAAGGTGTCCCCCACCTTGATCTCACCCTCGACCACACGGCCGTGGTGACCGAACACCGCAGCCTGGATCTTCAGCGTGTCTTCCACCACCACGCGGGTGGAGCCGTTGCGCAGTTCGCCGGCATCGCCCACCTGGCCGCCGCTCTCGGCGTAGAAGGGCGTGTGGTCCAGCACCACCACCACATCGTCGCCGGCGCGGGCCTGCTGCACGGGGGTGCCATCCACGTAAACGGCCGTGACCTTGCTGGTTTCGCACACCAGGTGCTCATAACCGTGGAAGGCGGTGTCCACGCCGGTGTAATCCAAGCCCTGCTGCATCTTGAACTTGCCTGCGGCGCGGGCCTGTTCACGCTGGCGCTGCATGGCGGCATTGAAGCCTGCCTCATCCACCTTCACGTTGCGTTCGCGGCAAACATCGGCGGTCAGGTCCAGCGGAAAGCCGTAGGTGTCGTGCAGCTTGAAGGCGGTTTCGCCATCCAGCACGGCCACCGAGCCCGCGGAACCCGGTGCGCCGGCGGTGCCACCCAACGCGGCGTCCAGTATCTCCATGCCGTTGGCAATCGTCTGGAAGAAGCGCTCCTCTTCCTGGCGCAGCACCTCGGTCACGCGCGCTGTGGCGCGGCGCAGTTCAGGGTACGCGTCGCCCATGGTCTGGTCGAGCGCGGCCACAAGCTGGTGGAAGAAAGGCTTGCGGGCACCCAGCTTGTAGCCGTGGCGAATGGCCCGGCGCGCGATGCGGCGCAAGACGTAGCCGCGGCCTTCATTGCCGGGGATCACGCCGTCGACGATGGTGAAGGAGCAGGCGCGGATGTGGTCGGCAATCACCTTCAGCGAAGGGGACTCGGGGTCACAACCACCCTCGGCGGCCGACGCGCCACCGGCCGCGTCCACCGCCGTCTTGGCGGCCTTGAGCAGGTGCACGAAGGTGTCGATCTCGTAGTTGCCGTGCACATGCTGCAGCACCGCGGCAAGGCGCTCCAGGCCCATGCCGGTGTCCACACTGGGCTTGGGCAGGGGGTGCATCACGCCGTCTTCAGTACGGTTGAACTGCATGAAGACGTTGTTCCAGATCTCGATGTAGCGGTCACCGTCCTCGTCGGGGCTGCCCGGGGGGCCGCCGGGAATGTCCGGGCCGTGGTCGTAGAAGATCTCAGTGCATGGACCGCAGGGTCCGGTGTCGCCCATCATCCAGAAGTTGTCGCTGGCGTAGCGTGCATCCTTGTTGTCGCCGATGCGCACGATGCGCTCGGCCGGGACGCCCACTTGCTTGTTCCAGATCTCGTAGGCCTCATCGTCCTCGGCGTACACCGTCACCCACAGCTTGTCCTTGGGCAACTTGAAGACTTCGGTCAGCAGTTCCCAGGCGTAGCTGATGGCGTCCTTCTTGAAGTAGTCACCGAAGCTGAAGTTGCCCAGCATCTCGAAAAACGTGTGGTGGCGTGCGGTGTAGCCCACGTTTTCCAAGTCGTTGTGCTTGCCGCCAGCCCGGATGCACTTCTGCGCCGTGGTGGCACGGGTGTAGGGGCGCTTGTCGAACCCCAGAAACACGTCCTTGAACTGGTTCATGCCGGCATTGGTGAACAACAGCGTGGGGTCGTCTCCCGGCACCACGGGGCTGGAGGCCACGATGGTGTGTCCCTTGGACTCGAAGAACTTCAGAAAGGCGTTGCGGATTTCAGCGGCGTTCATGCGCGTGCGGGGCGGTTTGGCAAAAGTTTTTGATTATAGGAAGCGGCCTATCTGGAAAGCGGAAGGCTCTGGCCATGCCCCCGGTTCTGCAGCCTGGGCCGGAATCCCCGAAACTCCGTTGCCAAGCCTCTTACCTGCCCCCAG
>JAIYCN010000221.1 GCA_027487995.1 Rubrivivax sp.
GGAAGGCGTCCGACCCGAACTGGTCGACCAGATCGAGGGGATTGAGGGCATTGCCGGTGCTCTTCGACATCTTGGCGCCGCGCTGCAGCCACCAGCCGTGGGCGATGATCCCCTTGGGGAGTTCAATCCCAGCCGCGTGCAGCATGATCAGCCAGTACACCGCGTGCGGCGGCACGAGGATGTCCTTGCCGATCACGTGGTAGTCGGCCGGCCAGACGCCGGGGCGATCGACCACCGCCGAGTAGTAATTCACCAGCGCGTCGAACCACACGTAGGTCACGTACTGGTCGTCGAACGGCAGCGGGATGCCCCATTCCAGCCGCTCCCGCGGGCGCGAGATGCACAGGTCGTTGAGGGGTTCCTTGAGGAACTCCAGCACCTGGCTCTGACGGAAGGCGGGGAAGACGTACCCCTCGTGGCTCTGCAGGAACGCGACGAGCCAGTCCTGATGCTTCCGCAACCGGAAGAAGTAGTTGGCCTCGGTGATCTCCGTCACCTCCCCGAAGAGCTCCGGCCAGGTCCCGTCCGGGTTCCGGTCCTTCTCCTGCAGGAACTGCTCCTGCCGCGTGGAGTAAAAGCCGCGGTACTCCGCCCGGTAGATCTCCCCTTGGTCGTACAGTCGCTGCAACAGGTCACGCACCACGCGTTGGTGGCGCGGCTCGGTGGTGCGGATGAAATCGTCCGGCCGCACGTCCAGCCGCGGCAGCAGGTCCCGGAATTCCTGGGACACCGCGTCGACAAAGGCCTGCGGGGCGATGCCGCGGGCCCGGGCGCTCGCCTGCACCTTCTGGCCGTGCTCGTCCGTGCCCGTGAGGAAGTGCACCGTGTCCCCGAGCTGCCGGCGAAAGCGGGCGATCACGTCCGTCAGGACCTTCTCGTACGCGTGGCCGAGGTGCGGGGAGCCGTTCGCGTAGTCGATGGCGGTCGTGATGTAGAAGGGCTTCATGCGCGGCCGGACAGACAAAGCCCGGCGCTGCCAAATGTCCAAGCCTTTGGCGCCCGGCCCCCGCGTGACCCTAACCCCGCGCGCCGCGTGGGGCTCGCCCCGCGTGCCGAGGCCTCCCAGTCAGACAAACGCAATCGGGTGTCATTTCTTCCGACGCCGGTGGTTGGCTCAGGCAGGGAGATCGATGCGCTCTTACCACCTCATTTGCAGTTATTTAAAAACTTCCCCACAAGGCTGGATCAGATTTTTTCGGCAAAAGCGCGTCATTTTTTCTTACATTCTTAACATTTATTAAGACCAACTGCGCGAAGTTACGTATTTCCGAAAATTCTATTCAGTTCTTCTGCACTTAAATAGGGCTTTAAACCCATTTTTAACGCAACTTGGCAGCGTTAAAGCTTAGATCGAGGCATCGCTGATGCAATTAATTGGCGCTCTTATATGAACTCCTCGATCCTTAAGCTCAAATTCGGCGGGCTGGCGCTCCTCTTCAGCGCCGCCACGGCCTTCGCGGTTCCCATCGACATTAACCCGACCAACTCAGTGCCCGCCAACAACGGCCAAGCGACGGTCACGACCTGGCTCAACGGCCTGATCACCACCTACAACGGCGCCAACAACCCCGATCTGCCCAGCCCGGCGACGTTGTCCTTCGATTCCAACGATGATCCCGCGATGCCCGGTTACCCGGCAAACACCGGGACGGCGATCGCGATGCCGATGGGCACCTACGAGTACTTGGTCCTCAAATGGGGCGGCGGCTTCCGGCCGGGCGCCTTCGGGGCCTACTACATCGGCGGGATGACCGGCACTTGGACGTTCAATTCCCCGAACAACCGCGACCTGTCGGGGTACCGGCTCTACGATGCGCCGACGACTCCCCCGCCTTCAGTACCCGACGGAGGCACGGGAGTAATGCTCCTCGGCGCCGCCCTCGGCGCGCTGGGTCTGATCCGGCGCTGGGTCTGATAGCGCCAACGATTTGGGACTGCAGTCCCCGGGGGCGGCGGGATGGTTGGCCTGCCGCCCCCACTTCTTTTTCGTGAGCCCAGCCTACGCGCGCGGGTGCGCCCGGTCATAGATGCCGCGCAGGCGTTCGAGGCTGACGTGGGTGTAAACCTGCGTGGTCGCCAGTTGGGCGTGGCCCAGCAGTTCCTGCACCAGCCGCAGATCAGCGCCAGCGTTCAACAGGTGGGTGGCGTAACTGTGCCGGATCTTGTGCGGGCTCAGATCGAGCGGCAATCCCGCCGCCGCCAAGTGGCGCTTCACCAGCACCTGAATGTCCCGCACCGAGGTCCTCTTCCCGCCGGGCGCCACCAGGACCGGCGAGTCAGGACCCGCCCCCGGCGCCCACCGCTCGCGATAACGCCGCAGCACTTCGGTCGCGACGGCGCCGATCGGGCAGAGGCGCTCCTTGCGGCCCTTGCCCAGCACCCGGACGACCCCCTCTTCCCAGTCCACGACATCGCCCAGGTTCAGCCCGGCGAGCTCGCTCACCCTCAAGCCGCCGCCGTAGAGCAACTCCAGCGCCAGCCGGTCCCGGGCCGCGGTCCACACGTCC